>NZ_JADBQQ010000015.1:0-141955 GCF_014895985.1 Enterobacter cloacae complex sp. P2B
CTATGTCCCCGGACCGTACATGGGAGAGGGCTGGGGTGAGGGGAAATTACTCCACCAGCATTTTAACAACCACTTTTCTGACCTTAGCAGGCTCCCCCACCGCGCACAGCGGCTTATGCACTTCACCCGGCCAGAACACCACAAAATCCCCTTCGCTCAGCACCACGGTTTTCTCCTGCTCGCCTTCCGGCAGGAACGCGATGTCTTTATCCGCCAGCCAGTCGGTGTCCGGCGTGCCGTGCGGCAGGGTGCTGAACGTCATCCCTTCCTGGCCCTTCAGCACAATCTGGATATCCAGATAGCGCGCGTGGTACTCGGCGCGGCGCTCGGCGAACGGGTGGGTCATGTCTTCTGACACCAGATAAAACAGGCTGTTGCCGTTGATGTCGTGCTTGCCGTGCGGCGTGGCGTCGGTGACGTGGGCTTTAACGTGCTCAATGGCCTGGCGCAGCGCGTCAGGCAGCCAGGACTGCAGATGGTGGATGTTGCCGATAATCATGGGAAACCTCTCGATGTAAAACAACGTTTCATTTTTGTCTTTTATACGAGAATCCAAGCTGCCATACCAGCCCTTTTTCGACGAGGCTTGCGCGAGCGCATGTTTATCGGGAAAGGTGTTAACCCACTGTTAATTCTGCCCAGGCAATTATGCAGCGGTTATGCATAACCTCATTTCGCGCACACTAAGGCTCTCACATAACTGACTGAAATAAAAAGCTTAATAACAAAACCCGCTGCCGTATCACATTTTACGACTTTGATAATTTCCGTTATAAGCCCATAATTATTTATGGATTTTCCTTAAGTCAAAAATAGTTAATTGTCATTATTGCATAGCCATTCTTTCAACTTTATTTAATCTTTTAAAATCAAAAGGATAACTAATAATTACAAAATGTGTAATTCTACAAAATAATAACAACCTCAAATAATGCCACCGGATCCTGCTTAGCTATTCAACTCCCAATAATATGAAATTAATCATTATCTGATGCGAATCATGCAAATGAAAACAAACTCATTAATATCCATTTTCGCGTGAGCAATATCACATTACGGATTATTTAACTGCCTAGTATAAATCACGAAATCAATTGAGCTTAGCCGCCATGTAATTAAACACACCACATGGCGCATGCCCTTTTTATTCTGAAAAACAGTTAAAGGAATAATTATGGAAAAGCATTACGTCGGTTCTGAAATTGGTCAATTGCGTAGCGTTATGCTGCACCGCCCTAATTTAAGTCTGAAGCGGTTAACCCCCTCAAACTGTCAGGAGCTGTTATTTGATGATGTACTGTCGGTTGAACGGGCGGGTGAGGAGCATGACATCTTTGCAAACACGTTGCGCGAGCAGGGTGTGGAAGTCCTGCTGTTGACCGACCTGCTCACGCAAACGCTTGATATTGCAGAAGCGAAAGCCTGGCTTCTTGAAACGCAAATCTCCGACTATCGCCTCGGGCCAACCTTTGCCGGCGACGTGCGCGGCTGGCTGGCGGATATGCCGCACCGCGAACTGGCGCGGCGATTAAGCGGGGGATTAACCTACGGCGAAATTCCGGCAGCCATTAAAAATATGGTAGTGGATACCCACACGGCGAATGATTTTATTATGAAGCCGCTGCCGAACCATTTATTTACCCGCGATACCTCCTGCTGGATTTATAACGGCGTGTCCATTAACCCGATGGCGAAACCCGCCCGCCAGCGTGAAACCAATAATCTGCGCGCGATATATCGCTGGCACCCGGCATTTGCCGACGGCGATTTTATTAAGTATTTCGGCGACGAGAATATTAATTACGACCACGCGACCTTAGAAGGCGGCGACGTACTGGTGATTGGCCGCGGGGCGGTATTGATCGGCATGTCCGAGCGCACGACGCCGCAGGGCGTGGAGTTCCTCGCCAACAGCCTGTTTAAACACCGTCAGGCCGAACGCGTGATTGCCGTTGAGCTGCCTAAACACCGCTCCTGCATGCACCTCGACACGGTGATGACCCACATCGACGTGGACACCTTCTCCGTCTATCCGGAAGTGGTGCGCAAAGACGCCCAGTGCTGGACGCTCACGCCGGACGGACGCGGCGGCCTGCTGCGCACGCAGGAAACCGACCTGCTGCACGCCATTGAGAAAGCCCTCGGCATTAACCAGGTACGGCTGATCACCACCGGAGGCGACGCCTTTGAAGCCGAACGCGAGCAGTGGAACGACGCCAACAACGTTTTGACCATCCGCCCGGGCGTAGTGATCGGCTACGAGCGTAACGTCTGGACCAACGAGAAGTACGACAAAGCGGGCATTACCGTGCTGCCGATCCCCGGCGACGAGCTGGGACGCGGTCGCGGCGGCGCGCGCTGCATGAGCTGCCCACTGGAACGCGACGAAATTTGAGGAGCCATCATGGAACGAAAACCCACTCTGGTTGTGGCCCTGGGCGGCAACGCGCTGCTCAAGCGCGGCGAGCCGCTGGAAGCGGATATCCAGCGCCAGAACATCGAGCAGGCCGCCCGCACCATCGCCGGATTAACAGAACAGTGGCGCGTGGTGCTGGTGCACGGCAACGGGCCGCAGGTCGGGCTGCTGGCGCTGCAAAACAGCGCCTACGACCAAGTGACGCCCTACCCGCTGGACGTTCTCGGCGCGGAAAGCCAGGGGATGATCGGCTACATGCTCCAGCAGGCGCTGAAAAACAATCTGCCGCAGCGTGAGGTGAGCGTCCTGCTCACCCAGGTGGAAGTGGACGCCGCCGATCCGGCCTTTAGCAACCCGACCAAGTACATCGGTCCGGTGTACAGCGAGGCCCAGGCGAAAGCGCTGGCCGCAGAAAAAGGCTGGACGTTCAGGGCCGACGGCACCTATTTCCGCCGCGTGGTGCCCTCTCCGCAGCCGAAGCGCATCGTGGAGAGCGATGCCATTACGGCGCTGATCCAGCGTGACCACCTGGTGATCTGCAACGGCGGCGGCGGCGTGCCGGTAGTGGAAAACGCCAACGGCTATCGCGGCGTTGAGGCGGTGATCGACAAAGACCTCTCCGCCGCCCTGCTGGCGCGTCAGATCGAGGCCGACGCCCTGCTGATCCTCACCGATGCCGACGCGGTGTACCTCGACTGGGGCAAGCCGACCCAGCGCCCGCTGGCGCAGGTGACGCCGGAACTGCTTAAAGACATGACGTTCGACGCCGGATCGATGGGGCCGAAAGTGGCCGCCTGCCGCGAATTTGTTGAGGCCTGCAACGGCATTGCCGGGATCGGCGCGCTGGCCGACGGCGCGGAGATCCTGGCGGGCGAGAAAGGCACGCTGATTCGTAACTGATCACTCATTTAAAAAGGATTTAGCCATGACCATCAACCTGAAAAACCGCAACTTCCTCAAACTGCTGGACTACACCCCGGCGGAAATTCAGTACCTGATCGACCTCGCCATCGAGCTGAAGGCGGCCAAAAAAGCCGGGCGCGAAAAGCAGACCCTGGTCGGGAAAAACATCGCCCTGATCTTTGAAAAAACCTCCACCCGCACCCGCTGCGCCTTCGAAGTGGGCGCGTTCGACCAGGGCGCGCAGGTTACCTACCTCGGCCCAAGCGGGTCGCAGATCGGTCACAAAGAGTCGATGAAAGACACCGCCCGCGTGCTGGGCCGCATGTATGACGGCATCGAGTACCGTGGCTACGGCCAGGCCATCGTCGAGGAGCTGGGCGAGTACGCGGGCGTGCCGGTGTGGAACGGCCTGACCGACGAGTTCCACCCAACGCAAATTCTCGCTGACCTGATGACCATGCTGGAGCATTCTCCGGGCAAAACCCTGCCGGAGTTGAGCTTTGCCTATCTCGGCGACGCGCGCAACAACATGGGCAACTCCCTGATGGTCGGCGCGGCCAAGATGGGGATGGATATCCGCCTCGTGGCACCGAAATCCTTCTGGCCGGAAGCCGGGCTGGTTGAGCAGTGCCGCGCCATCGCCAAAGAAACGGGCGCGCGCATCACCCTCACCGACGATGTGGAAGAAGGCGTGCAGGGCACCGATTTCCTCTACACCGACGTGTGGGTCTCCATGGGCGAGCCGAAGGAGGCCTGGGCCGAGCGCGTCAGCCTGATGAAGCCGTATCAAATCAACGCGGACGTCATGAAGGCCACCGGCAACCCGAACGTCAAGTTCATGCACTGCCTGCCCGCGTTCCACAACGAGCACACCAAAGTGGGCCGCGAGATCGAGATGGCGTACGGCCTGAAGGGGCTGGAGGTGACGGAAGAGGTCTTTGAATCACCGAACTCCATCGTCTTTGACGAAGCAGAAAACCGCATGCACACCATTAAGGCGGTCATGGTGGCGACACTCGGCGACTAATCACCGCCCGGCGCGCCGCGGGGTGCGCCGGGTTTCAGGAGAACATCATGGGCAAGTTCAAGTTTCCCTCCGCTTACACCATTCTCTTTTTTCTGATTGCCGTGGTTGCCGTGCTGACGTGGATTGTTCCGGCCGGGCAGTACCATATGGCGATGAACGAGGCGCTCGGCAAAGAGGTGCCGGTTGCCGGCACCTATGCGCACGTGGCATCGCACCCGCAGGGGCTGGTGTCGGTGCTGATGGCGCCGATTGCCGGACTGTACGATCCGGAATCCGGCCAGGCCGGGGCGATCGACGTTGCGCTGTTTATCCTGATCATCGGGGGATTTCTCGGGATCGTCACCAAAACCGGAGCGATTGACGCCGGGATCGAGCGCGTCACCACAAAGCTGCGCGGGCGCGAAGAGTGGATGATCCCGATCCTGATGGCGCTGTTTGCCGCAGGCGGCACGATTTACGGCATGGCCGAAGAGTCGCTGCCCTTCTATACCTTACTGGTGCCGGTGATGCTGGCGGCGCGGTTCGATCCGGTGGTTGCCGCGTCCACCGTACTGCTCGGGGCGGGGATCGGCACGCTCGGGTCCACCATTAACCCGTTCGCGACGGTGATCGCCGCCAACGCCGCCGGGATCCCCTTCACCAATGGGATCATGCTGCGCATCGCGCTGCTGGTCATCGGCTGGATCATCTGCGTGGCGTGGGTGATGCGCTATGCCCGTAAGGTGCGCAAAGATCCGTCGCTGTCGATCGTGGCGGATAAACAGGAGGAGAACCTCGCCCACTTCCTCGGCAACAAGGGCGAGCAGTCGCTGGAATTTACTCCGGTGCGCAAACTCATCCTGGTGATTTTCGCCCTCGCTTTCGCGGTGATGATCTACGGCGTGGCGGTGCTGGGCTGGTGGATGGCGGAGATCTCGGCGGTGTTCCTCGCCAGCGCCATTATCGTTGGGCTTATCGCCCGCATGAGCGAAGAGGAGCTGACGTCGACGTTTATCAACGGCGCGCGAGATTTGCTGGGCGTCGCGCTGATTATCGGCATCGCGCGCGGTATCGTAGTGATTATGGATAAGGGCATGATTACCCACACCATTTTGCACAGCGCCGAGGGGATGGTCACCGGATTGTCGACGGTGGCGTTCATTAACGTGATGTACTGGCTGGAGGTGGTGCTGTCGTTTCTTGTGCCTTCTTCGTCCGGCCTGGCCGTTCTGACGATGCCGATCATGGCGCCCCTTGCCGATTTCGCTAACGTCAACCGCGACCTGGTGGTTACGGCTTACCAGTCGGCGTCCGGCATCGTTAACCTTATCACCCCCACCTCTGCCGTTGTGATGGGCGGGCTGGCTATCGCCCGCGTGCCCTACGTGCGTTATCTGAAATGGGTCGCGCCGCTACTGGGGATTTTGACGGTGGTGATTATGGTGGCGTTAAGCCTGGGCGCGTTGTTGTGATTTGCCGGATGGCGCTGCGCTCATCCGGCCTACGGATCGGTGCGGTGCCACCGGTTATTTCGGGAACTGATATGGGAACTATGATGGATTACGAAGAGTACTCTCCCAAAGAGCAACTACAGCTAACGGTCTGCCAGCGTCTGATCGCGGAAAAGAGCTATCTCTCTCAGGAAGAGATCCGCCGCGACTTGCAGGAGCGGGGTTTTGAGACCATCAGCCAGTCCACCGTTTCACGTCTGCTCAAGCTGCTTGGCGTCATAAAAATTCGCAATGCCAAAGGGCTAAAGATTTATTCGCTGAATCCCCAGCTGCGCCCTGCCCCCGATGCCGCGCGTACCGTCTCCGAAATGGTGGTAAGCGTGGAGCACAATAGCGAATTTATCCTTATTCATACCGTTGCCGGATATGGCCGCGCGGTGGCGCGTATTCTGGATTATCACCAGTTACCGGAAATTTTAGGCGTGGTGGCGGGAAGCAGTATCGTCTGGGTCGCGCCCCGAGTGGTGAAGCGTACCGCGCTGGTGCATAAGCAAATTAATTATTTACTCAGAATGCATTAATATTCACAAAGAACCGTTTGCATTGAGTAAAGCGTGCATTAAATCGCTTGATCCCAAAAACGAGCTGCGTATAATGCCCGACAATTTGCCGGGAGGAAGCATGGTCAAGCGTGTACGACATAACGTCTTACCGCGTCTGAAATCAGACGCTGGCCTGCCGTTTTTCTTCCCGTTGCTAAACCTATTCCCAGAGCCCCTCATTTGAGGGGCTTTTTTTTGCCCGGCGTCAGGAGATAAACATGAATCCGCTTTATCAAAAACACATCATTTCCATAAACGACCTCAGCCGTGAAGAGCTGGAACTGGTTCTGGAAACCGCGGCAAAACTGAAGGCCAATCCGCAGCCGGAGCTGCTGAAGCACAAGGTGATCGCGAGCTGTTTCTTTGAAGCCTCGACGCGCACCCGCCTCTCCTTTGAAACCTCCATGCACCGCCTGGGCGCGAGCGTGGTGGGCTTCTCGGACAGCAGCAATACGTCGCTGGGCAAAAAAGGCGAAACCCTGGCGGATACCATTTCAGTGATCAGCACCTACGTTGACGCGATTGTGATGCGCCACCCGCAGGAGGGCGCGGCGCGTCTGGCGACCGAGTTTTCCGGCGGCATTCCGGTGCTGAACGCCGGTGACGGCGCCAACCAGCATCCGACGCAGACCCTGCTGGACCTGTTCACCATTCAGGAGACCCAGGGCACGCTTGAAAATCTGAACATCGCCATGGTCGGTGACCTGAAGTACGGCCGCACCGTCCACTCCCTGACCCAGGCGCTGGCGAAATTTAGCGGCAACCGCTTCTTCTTCATCGCCCCGGACGCGCTGGCGATGCCGCAGTACATCCTCGACATGCTGGACGAGAAAGGCATTACGTGGAGCCTGCACGCCAGCATCGAAGAGGTGGTGGGCAACGTGGATATTCTCTATATGACCCGCGTGCAGAAAGAGCGTCTGGATCCGTCCGAATACGCCAACGTGAAGGCGCAGTTCGTGCTGCGCGCCAGCGACCTCGACGGCGCGCGCGACAACATGAAGGTGCTGCACCCGCTGCCGCGCATCGATGAGATTGCCACCGACGTGGATAAAACGCCGCACGCCTGGTACTTCCAGCAGGCCGGGAATGGCATCTTCGCTCGCCAGGCGTTACTGGCACTGGTTCTGAATCGCGAATTAGCTCTGTAAGGGGAGACGACCATGACACACGATAACAAACTCCAGGTTGAAGCCATCAAGCGTGGCACCGTGATTGACCACATCCCTGCACAGGTGGGCTTTAAGCTGCTGACGCTGTTCAAACTGACCGAAACCGACCAGCGCATCACCATCGGCCTGAACCTGCCGTCCGGCGAAATGGGCCGTAAAGATCTGATCAAGATCGAGAACACCTTCCTGACCGACGAGCAGGTCAACCAGCTGTCGCTGTACGCGCCGGACGCCACGGTTAACCGCATCGACGATTACGACGTGGTGGGCAAATCCCGCCCGAGCCTGCCGGAGCGCATCGAAAGCGTGCTGGTCTGCCCGAACAGCAACTGCATCAGCCACGCCGAGCCGGTTTCGTCCAGCTTTGCAGTGAAAAAGCGCGCCAATGACATCGCGCTCAAATGCAAATACTGCGAAAAAGAGTTTTCCCATTATGTGGTGCTGGCCAACTAATTGAGGTTGGTAATGAAATCCCGGCTGTTATAATGGCCGGGAACATTCTTAACGCTGTAATTCTGGAGAAAAAATGAGCAAAGTACTCGCGACGGAAAATGCACCAGCGGCTATCGGCCCATACGTTCAGGGCGTTGATCTGGGCAGCATGATCATCACCTCTGGCCAGATCCCGGTAAACCCGAAAACCGGTGAAGTACCGGCCGACGTGGCGGCGCAGGCGCGTCAGTCGCTGGAAAACGTGCAGGCTATCGTTGAATCTGCGGGCCTGAAAGTGGGTGATATCGTCAAAACGACGGTGTTCGTGAAAGATCTGAACGACTTCGCCACCGTTAACGCTACGTATGAAGCGTTCTTCACCGAGCACAACGCCACCTTCCCGGCGCGCTCCTGCGTGGAAGTGGCGCGTCTGCCAAAAGACGTGAAAATTGAAATTGAAGCGATCGCCGTACGTCGTTAATACTTTTCAATAAACAGAAGGCAGCTCGGGCTGCCTTTTTTATTTCGGTTATTTTTACTCTCCGGGTAAAATGACACAGAGCCAGATCCATTATTAGACTCTCCCTCGCCTAGTAATATTCTCTAATAATGGATGAGTAATGAAACTTTCAAAAATTGCACTTGCCCTCGCAACAGTGACCGTTGCATCTTCGGCATTTGCTCACGGATATATTGAATCTCCTGCCAGCCGCGCCTATATGTGTAAGCTGGGTCAAAATATTGATTGCGGCTCCGTACAGTATGAACCGCAGAGCGTAGAGAAAACCTCCGGCTTCCCGACCGGGGCAGAGCCAGCAGACGGACACCTCGCCAGCGCGGGTATCTCTCAATATTCTCAGCTGGATAAGCAGAGCCTGAATGCGTGGACTAAAAACCCGATGACCGCGGGCCCGCATGAATTTGTCTGGCACCATACTGCGCCGCACAAAACTACCAACTGGCGTTATTACATTACCAAACAAAACTGGGATCCAAATAAACCGCTAACTCGCGATCAGTTTGAATTAACCCCGTTCTGTACAATTAACGGAAATAGCCAGGCGCCAGCCGTAACTAAATCCATGACCTGTAATGTTCCTGAACGCACAGGTTATCAGGTAATTTACGGCGTATGGGAAATTGCAGATACCACAAACAGCTTCTATCAGGCTATCGACGTTGATTTCGGGAATGGCGGCAACGTTACCCCGGACGAAACACCTGCGGTTGTGTCCGAGTGGAGCAAAACCCTGAGCGGCCAGATTGCCGGTAATAACCTGAACGTGGGCGATAAAGTTATCGCACGCTTCTTCGACGCCCACGGCGAAGTGACCGCCATGCGCACCGAGATGACCATCGGCTCTGCTGAACAAGGCGACGCTAACCAGTGGTCCTACGATCTGGCGCAGAAGATCAACACCGCGCAGCACGACGTGCGCGTCGGCGTGAAGGATGAAGCCGGTGACATCAGCCCGGTTCACGGCGCCAACAGCGTCTTCGTGAAAGACGGCAGCACCTTACAGTCCGTTGCTATCTCTTATGAAGAGCAGAAAGCGCAGGTGAGCGAAACCATCGCCGTTACCGATCTGCAATACAGCAAAATCGAACATGGCAACGCGACCGTGACCTTCCACGTGAATACGCAGGGTGACGTGAATTTTGAAGCACACGTGATGAACCACCACGGTGCGGAAAAAGGCTACCTGAAGCAGGACATGAACAACAGCAATCAGGACGTCACCATGACCCTGACCGACGTGACCGCCGGTCACCACATGCTGAAATACTACGCGACCAATAAAGACGGCACCCTGTTCGCGCAGGACGTCCTGAACCTGATGCTGGAAGGCGATGCCGCTGCGGATAGCACCGGCCACCACGACTTTACCTTCCCGGACAATATCGCGTCGTACAAGGCAGGTACCGTGGTGCTTCAGCCTAAAGACGGTAAGACCTACGAATGTAAGCCTTTCCCGTACAGTGGCTTCTGCGTGCAGTACAGCCCAACCGCAAACCAGTATGAGCCAGGCGTTGGCGCACACTGGAAAGAGGCGTGGGTTCTGAAGAACTGAGTGGCCTTTATGCCCGGCGGCACTTCGCTTACCGGGCCTACACCACGTAGGCCCGGTAAGCGCAGCGCCACCGGGCATGTGTGTTACTGATTTCGCGTGGCGCGTAGCAGCGTCTCCAGCGGATAGACCGCCGCAATCACCACCTCATCCTGCACCTTCGCCGCGCTGTCCAGCTCGCTCTGGATCGACGCGATCTCTTTGTCGTCCAGCGTCCCCTGACGCGCCACCAGATCCGTCAGCCTCAGGCCAACCGAGGCCAGCTTATCCACCTCCAGAATGACCGGCTTAATGGCCTTCAGCTGATAGCTGTTTTCGCTCAAGGCCAGCACGTCGCTGGTGTTGTTCTGCCAGCGGTTAAAGACGTGGCGCAGCGCCTCGGCGCTCTCCGTGTCTTCCGCGTCGCTCACCAGGCGGTCCGCCCACTTGTGCATCTGGCGCACGGTGGCGCTTTCGGCGTTCAACGCATCTGCAAGTCTGTTAAGCGGCTCAAACTGATGGTAGTTTCCGGCCTGGAACTTCAGGTGCTGGCGGGTGTAATACTGGGCCGGCTCGAGCGCCTGGGCGAGGATTTGCAGCGGCAGTGTGTCGGCATTGTTAGCGAGGCGCGTGAACTGCACCTGCTGCTGGGTATGCTGCTGCAGCCCGACGGACACCGTCGACCAGCTGTCCATCGCCTGCAGGCGGGTATACATGTTATCGACGTCGTTGACGTCCTGCGCGGACCACAGCCGCTCCGCCACCGCAAAGGCGCGCGGCCACAGGCGGATGTCCAGCACCGGCGCGACCACGTTTTCCGCCCACAGCGCGGCTTCGCCGCCGAGCAGGTTGGCCTGATTCGCCACGTCCGGCACGACCGGAGGGGTACCTTTCGGCACGTCGTCCAGACGCGCGCCGCTAATCGGGTAGCGGGTGTTTCCCACCAGGAAATAGCCGGTGAGTTTGTCGTTATCAACGTTGACCACCGGGCGCGTTTCACCCATCCAGGTGTCGACGGTAAAGGTCACCTGGTTGTCGTCGCGCCACTGAATGTTATTCACCGCCCGACGCGATTTCCCGGCAAAATCAATAAATCCGCGCCACCCGGCGTCGCCTTTCACCAGCGTAAAGCTGCCTTCCACCGGCTTGCCCTTCAGGCGCGGCATGGAGAAAGCCCAGCTCTGGGCGCTGTCGGTGTCCGCTATCACGTCCACGCCACTCAGCCCCTGCGGCACGATTTCGTTGCGGTAGTGATAGGCGGTGGACTGGGGCTGGTCGAGGTAGAAGCCGGTTGAGAGAATGCCCTTATAGCCGTTCTGCGCCACCTGCCCCAGCGCGTCCTGTCCCTGCCAGGACTGGATCAGAATGCTTTTCGGCAGATCGGGATGGTAGATCTCATCCCAGCCGACCATCTGCCGGTGGTGCTTCTCAAGGATCGTCTCCAGCTTGCGGTTGAAATACGCCTGCAGCGCGTGGCTGTCCGCCAGTTTGTTGTCGCGCATAAATCTCTGGATCGCCGCGTTTGCCTTCCACTGGCTGTCGTCCACCTCATCGCCGCCGATATGCAGATACGGATCGGGGAAGATCGCCGCCAGTTCGCTGACCATCGCGTCGGCGAAGGTGTAGGTCGCCTCTTTGGTGGGATCCAGCACAGGCTTCAGCACGCCCCAGTGGCGCTCCATAGCGTACGGCCCCGGCGCGCTCATCAGTTCTGGATAGGCGACGGCAATCGCTGAGGCGTGGCCCGGCATATCGATTTCCGGCACCACGCGTATGCCGCGTTCGGCAGCGTAACGCACAATCTCACGCATCTGCTCAGGGGTGTAGAACAGCCCGTCGCTGGCAAGCTGGGTTAATTTTGGATAACGCTTCGAGGTAAAGCGCCAGCCCTGATCGTCAGTCAGATGCCAGTGCAGGACGTTGAGCTTAGCCGCAGCCATGCCGTCGATCTGACGCTTGATATCGGGTAATGGGATGAAATGGCGCGCCGAATCGAGCAGCAGCCCGCGCCACGGGAAGCGCGGCGAATCTTCGATGGTAACCCACGGAATCGAGGTGTTTTCGGCACCGTTCTGCATCAACTGGAGCAAGGTTTCCATTGCGCGCAATGCGCCAAAGCGGGTGTTAGCGGAGATGTTCACGCCGTTGGCATCCACTATGAGTTTGTAGCTCTCATCGCTGTCCGGCAGCGGCTGCGGCTTCACCTTTTTAGCGATGGCGATACGGATGGTCGGCTTGTCAGGTTTTTCGGCCTGTGGCTGTAGCGTCCAGCCGGTTTGCAGCGCAATGCGCTGGCGCAGGCGGTTGACCGCGTCCCCCAGATCGTCGCCGCTGACGCTCACGGAGAGTTGATTGTTAAGCACCAGCGCGCCCTGCGTCGTCGGGCGTTCAACCTTCGCAGGCCAGGGCATCAGGGGAAGATCGCCTGCCGGCGCGGCAAAAGCGGAGGCGCCGAGCATAAGCCCGGCGGTTAAGAGACTGTACCGTAACATGAATGTTCCTTATCTGACGGGCCAAATACAGGCAAAACATTCTGTTAACATGCGTACAAATTGTCGTCAAGCGAATGCGCCGACGGAGATCACAGGTTGTTGAATTTGGGAGGAAAGCCAGATGCCGGGTGGCGGCTTCGCCTTACCCGGCCTACGTTTGGATTGTGGCAAAATGAGCTTACTGCCACCCATATCGACGCGCATAGAATCCTTTCACCATCTGGGTCAGCACCATATAACCCGCGAGGATCGCCACCAGCCATGGGAAGTAGCTCAGCGGCAGCGCCTGCAGCTGCAGGTAACCTGCCAGCGGCGAGAAGGGCAGCGCGATACCCAGCGCCATCACAATGCCCGTCATTACAATCAGCGGCCACGCGGCACGGCTCTGGATAAACGGAATGCGGCGGGTGCGGATCATGTGCACAATCAGCGTCTGGGACAGCAGCCCTACCACGAACCAGCCGGACTGGAACAGCGTCTGGTGTTCCGGGGTGTTGGCGTGGAACACAAACCACATCAGGCAGAAGGTCAGAATGTCGAAGATGGAGCTGATCGGCCCAAAGAACAGCATGAAGCGGCCCAGATCGGCCGGGTTCCAGCGCTGCGGCTTCTGGATCTGCTCGTCGTCCACGTTATCAAACGGGATCGCTACCTGAGAGACATCGTACATCAGGTTCTGGATCAGCAGGTGCAGCGGCAGCATCGGCAGGAACGGCAGAAACGCGCTCGCCACCAGCACGCTGAAGACGTTACCGAAGTTGGAGCTGGCGGTCATTTTGATGTATTTGAGCATGTTGGCGAAGGTGCGACGCCCTTCGATGACGCCCTCCTCCAGCACCATCAGGCTCTTTTCCAGCAGGATGATATCCGCCGCTTCACGGGCGATATCCACAGCGCCGTCCACGGAGATGCCAATGTCCGCCGCACGCAGCGCGGGCGCATCGTTGATGCCGTCGCCCATAAAGCCCACCACGTGCCCTTCACGACGCAGCAGCGTCACAATGCGCTCTTTGTGCATCGGCGTCAGGCGGGCAAACAGCGTCGTGCGCTGGGCAAGCTGCGCCAGTTCGTCGTCGGTGAGGTGCTCAATGTCGCTCCCGACCACCACGTCGCCCGCGTCCAGCCCCACTTCGTGACACACTTTGGCCGCCACCAGCTCGCTGTCGCCGGTGAGAATTTTGACGGTGATGCCGCTCGCCTTCAGCGCCTTCAGCGCCGGTGCGGTGGTCTCTTTCGGCGGATCGAGGAATGCGATGTAACCCTCGAGGATCAAATCGGATTCGTCGATACGCTGATAGTCCCCCTCCCGCGCGGGCAGGAATTTGCTCGCCACCGCCACCACGCGCAGCCCCTGACGGTTCAGGTTGTCGGTGACGCGCTTGATGCGGCGCAGCATGGTGTCGTCCAGCGGCACGATCTCCCCGTTATGGCGCACCTGCGTGGAGACGTTCAGGATCTCCTGCAGCGCGCCTTTGCAGATCAGCTGGTGCACGTCCGGCTGCTCGCTCACCACCACCGACATGCGGCGGCGCTCGAAGTCGAACGGGATTTCGTCCACCTTCTGCCAGCGGCCGGAGAGCGTACGGGCGGCCTCCTCGTCCACGCCTTCCAGCACCGCCACGTCGAGCAGGTTTTTCAGCCCGGTCTGGTAGTGGCTGTTCAGCCACGCGCTGTGGAGCACGCGCTCGCTGGTTTTACCAGCGATGTCGGTGTGGTTCTCCAGCACGATTTTGTCCTGCGTCAGGGTGCCGGTTTTATCGGTGCAGAGGATGTCCATCGCGCCAAAGTTCTGGATGGCGTCGAGGTGCTTGACGATCACCTTTTGTTTAGAGAGTTTGACCGCCCCGCGCGCCAGCGTGGAGGTAACGATCATCGGCAGCATTTCCGGCGTCAGGCCGACGGCCACGGAGAGCGCAAACAGCGCCGCCTCCCACCAGTCGCCCTTGGTGTAGCCGTTGATCAACAGGACAATCGGCGTCATGACCATCATAAAGCGGATCAGCAGCATGCTGACGCGGCCAATCCCTTTCTGGAAGGCGTTCGGCTCGCTCTCCTGCTCGCTGACGCGTCCGGCCAGCTGGCCAAACCAGGTGTTGCCCCCGGTGGCGGTGACAATTGCCTGCGCCGTGCCGCTGACCACCGTGGTGCCCATAAAGCACAGGGTGTCGCACTCGAGCGGGTTCATCTGCTGCGGGTCGCGGCTGCGCGATACCTTCTCAACGGGCAGGGACTCGCCAGTCAGGGAGGCCTGCGCCACGAACAGATCCCGCGCCTGGATGATGCGTAAATCCGCCGGGATCATGTCTCCCGCCGCCAGCTTCACCAGGTCGCCCGGCACCAGCTGGTCAATGGGCAGCTCAACCCAGGCGTTTTCGCCGAGGTCGTTAATCACGCGCGAGACGGTCGCGGTGTTGCTGACCATCGCCTTCAGGGCGTCCGCCGCTTTGGTGGAGCGGGCTTCCTGAATGAAGTTCAGCAGCGTGGAGATACCCACCATCAGGGCAATCACGCCCGCGGCAAAGAGATCTTCCGTCGCGTAAGAGATAATGCCGAGTACGGTCAGCAGCAGGTTGAACGGGTTGCGGTAGCAGAGCCACAGGTGCACCCACCACGGAGAGGGCTTCTGCGCCGGGATCTGGTTATCGCCGTGCACGGCGCGGATTTTTTCCACTTCAGACGCGTTCAGCCCTTCCGGATGGCCGCCAAAGGCGCGCCAGACTTCGTTTTCATCCATCGCCGCCACGTTCAGGCAGCGTTCGGTCAGGGACGCCGGGATCGCCGCTCCCGCCATGTTTTTGGCATTGGGCAGCGGATCGCGCTGAACAAGACGGTGTGGCAGATGGCGGCTCAGCAGCGCCTGCAGCTGCCGGGTGATATTTTTAAACATAGACATTCCTCCGCATCCGCCAGGCGGACGCAGCATTCCCTTCAGGCGTGGCAAAGCCGTACCTGTCAGGCACTCAATTTTTCAAGCAGGAACGTTTGGGACGTTGCTGCCTCACATTACCGGTGAGACAGCAAAAGCTGGCTTACCGGAAAGAACAAATTCTCCCGTTCAGGAGAGGTGCGGGATCGGGATCCATAAAGCCTCCGGTAAGTAAAAAAACAGGGTGTCGCCGCGCAGTATAAAGATTTAAGCGTACCCTTTGTGACGATTCGGGCGGTATTATACGCGCCTGCAAATAAACAGTACGTAAACCAGACTTTGCCCATAGCGAAATCGCGCTATAGCATTAGGCTCAATTGACCATTTTGTCGTTGTTACAGGGAAAACAGCATGCAGAACCGCCTTACAATTAAAGACATCGCGCGTTTAAGCGGCGTGGGGAAATCAACCGTCTCACGCGTGCTGAACAACGAAAGCGGCGTCAGCGAACGCACCCGCGAGCGCGTTGAGGCGGTCATGAATCAGCACGGTTTTTCCCCTTCCCGCTCCGCGCGCGCCATGCGCGGGCAGAGCGATAAAGTGGTTGCGATCATCGTTTCGCGTCTGGATTCCCTCTCCGAAAACCTCGCCGTTCAGACCATGCTGCCTGCCTTCTACGAGCAGGGCTATGATCCGATCATGATGGAGAGCCAGTTCTCGCCACAGCTGGTGGAAGAACATCTCGGCATGCTCCAGCGCCGTAACATTGACGGCGTGGTGCTGTTTGGTTTTACCGGCATTGACGAGGAGATGCTGAAACACTGGCAGCCGTCTCTGGTGCTGCTGGCGCGCGATGCCCACGGCTTTGCCTCCGTCTGTTATGACGATGAGGGGGCGATTATTACCCTGATGCAGCGCCTGTACGAAGAAGGCCACCGCCACATCAGCTATCTGGGCGTGCCGCACGCGGACGTTACCACCGGCAAGCGCCGCCACGAAGCCTATCTGGCCTTTTGCAAAAAGCACAATCTCCCTGCCGTGGCCTCCCTGCCGGGGCTGGGCATGAAGCAGGGCTACGAGCAGGTCGCCAGCGTCCTGACGCCGCAGACCACCGCGCTGGTGTGCGCCACGGACACCCTTGCGCTGGGTGCCAGCAAGTATCTGCAGGAGCAGCGCATTGATAACCTGCAGGTGGCGAGCGTCGGCAGCACGCCGCTGATGAAGTTCCTGCACCCTGAAATTATCACCGTCGATCCGGGCTACGCCGAGTCCGGCAGACAGGCCGCCGCGCAGCTGATCGAGCAGATCAACGGGCGGAGCGAGCCGCGCCAGATCGTTATTCCTGCCCGTCTCTCATAACCCCCCTGAATCGTTTATTGTGATCTTCGCCCGATTTCGGGAACGTTCCCATTTTCGCCGTCACGCTGAAGGAGTAGGCTTGCGCTCAGGTCATTACCCCCCTCAACATCTGTCATGAGGTTTCATGATGAGTAAAGTCAAACAAGCAGATATCGATCGGCTGATCGTCCTGGTCGGCGGCCGCGAGAACATCGCCACCGTCAGCCATTGCATTACCCGCCTGCGCTTCGTGCTGAACGATCCGGCCAGGGCCAACCCGAAGGCGATTGAAGAGCTTTCCATGGTGAAAGGCTGCTTCACCAACGCCGGACAGTTCCAGGTGGTGATTGGTACCGAAGTGGGCGATTACTATCAGGCTCTGCTGGCGACCACCGGACACTCTTCTGCCGATAAAGAGCAGGCGAAGAAGGCGGCGCGCCAGAATATGAAGTGGCACGAGCAGCTGATTTCCCACTTTGCAGAAATCTTCTTCCCGCTGCTGCCGGCGCTGATCAGCGGGGGCTTAATTTTGGGCTTCCGTAACGTCATCGGCGATGTGCCAATGAGCGACGGTAAAACCCTGGCGCAGATGTACCCGGCGCTGCAAAGCATCTATGACTTCCTGTGGCTGATTGGCGAAGCGATCTTCTTCTATCTGCCGGTGGGGATTTGCTGGTCCGCGGTGCGCAAGATGGGCGGTACGCCAATTCTCGGTATCGTACTGGGCGTCACGCTGGTCTCTCCGCAGTTAATGAACGCTTACTTACTTGGTCAGCAGGTGCCGGAAGTGTGGAACTTCGGCCTGTTTACCATCGCCAAGGTGGGCTATCAGGCGCAGGTCATTCCGGCCCTGCTGGCGGGTCTGGCGCTGGGCTTTATTGAGACGCGTCTGAAGCGCATCGTGCCGGATTACCTCTACCTGGTGGTGGTGCCGGTCTGCTCGCTGATCCTGGCCGTCTTCCTGGCGCACGCTTTTATCGGTCCGTTTGGCCGCATGATCGGCGACGGCGTGGCCTTCGCGGTGCGTCATCTGATGACCGGCAGCTTCGCGCCAATCGGTGCCGCGCTGTTTGGCTTCCTGTATGCCCCGCTGGTGATCACCGGCGTGCACCAGACCACGCTGGCCATCGATATGCAGATGATCCAGAGCCTCGGCGGTACCCCGGTCTGGCCGATTATCGCCCTCTCTAACATCGCACAGGCCTCTGCGGTGACCGGCATCATTATCGTTAGCCGTAAGCACAACGAGCGTGAGATCTCCGTTCCGGCGGCCATCTCCGCCTATCTCGGCGTCACCGAACCGGCGATGTACGGTATCAACCTGAAGTATCGCTTCCCGATGCTCTGCGCGATGATCGGCTCTGGCCTGGCGGGCCTGCTGTGCGGCCTGAACGGCGTGATGGCGAACGGGATTGGCGTCGGCGGCCTGCCGGGGATCCTCTCCATCCAGCCTACTTTCTGGCAAGTGTTTGCCCTGGCCATGGCGGTGGCGATTATCGTCCCCATGGCGCTCACCACCGTGGTTTACCAGCGTAAGTTCCGTCAGGGCACGCTGCAGATTGTTTAACTTCATCTTTCGGGGCGCAGTTGCGCCCCTTCGCATTTGCAGGAACGCATTATGAATACCCTTCCTCACTGGTGGCAGAACGGCGTCATCTACCAGATTTACCCAAAGAGTTTTCAGGACACCACCGGCAGCGGCACCGGCGATCTGCGCGGCGTGACGCAGCGGCTGGATTACCTGAAAACCCTCGGCATCGACGCCATCTGGCTGACGCCGTTTTATATTTCCCCGCAGGTGGATAACGGCTACGACGTGGCGAATTACACCGCCATCGACCCGTCCTTTGGCACGCTGGATGACTTTGACGAGCTGGTTGCAGAAGCGCACGAACGCGGCATTCGCATCGTGCTGGATATGGTGTTTAACCATACCTCCACGCAGCACGCCTGGTTCCGCGAGTCGCTGAACAAAGAGAGCCCGTACCGCCAGTTCTACATCTGGCGCGACGGCACGCCGGAGCAGCTCCCCAACAACTGGCGCTCCAAGTTTGGCGGCAACGCCTGGCGCTGGCACGCCGAGAGCGAGCAGTATTATCTTCACCTTTTCGCGCCCGAGCAGGCGGATCTCAACTGGGAAAACCCGGCGGTGCGCGCCGAGCTGAAAAAGGTATGCGAGTTCTGGGCCGATCGCGGCGTGGACGGCTTGCGTCTGGACGTGATTAACCTCATCTCTAAAGATCAGGATTTCCCGGACGACACCATTGGCGATGGTCGCCGCTTCTACACTGACGGCCCGCGCATCCACGAATATCTCCAGGAGATGAGCCGCGACGTCTTCACCCCGCGCAACCTGATGACGGTGGGCGAGATGTCGTCAACCTCGCTGGAGAACTGCCAGCAGTACGCGTCGCTCGACGGGCGCGAGCTGTCGATGACCTTTAACTTCCACCACCTGAAGGTGGACTACCCCGGCGGCGAAAAGTGGACGAAGGCAAAGCCGGACTTCGTGGCGCTGAAAACCCTTTTCCGCCACTGGCAGCAGGGGATGCACAACAAAGCCTGGAACGCGCTGTTCTGGTGTAACCACGACCAGCCGCGCATCGTGTCGCGCTTTGGCGACGAAGGGGAACACCGCGTTCACGCTGCAAAGATGCTCGGCATGGTGCTGCACGGCATGCAGGGCACGCCGTATATCTACCAGGGTGAAGAGCTGGGCATGACTAACCCGCACTTCAGCCGCATCACCGACTACCGCGACGTGGAAAGCCTGAACATGTTCGCCGAACTGCGGGCCAATGGCCGTGAGCCGGATGAATTACTGGCGATTCTGGCGAGTAAATCCCGCGATAACGGGCGAACCCCAATGCAGTGGGACGCGTCACACAATGCGGGCTTTACCGAGGGCGAGCCGTGGATTGGGGTCTGCGATAACTATGAAACTGTGAATGCCCGTACGGCGCTGGACGACCCGGATTCAGTGTTCTACACCTATCAGTCGCTGATTCGTCTGCGCAAAGCCCTCCCGGTGCTGACGTGGGGAGATTATGAAGATCTCCTGCCGGAACACCCTTCCCTGTGGTGCTATCGCCGCCAGTGGCAGGGCCAGACGCTGATGGTGGTGGCGAACCTGAGCCGAGAGCACCAGCAGTGGCAGCCGGACCCGGTACAGGGCGCATGGCAGGTCGCACTCAGCAACTATGAGGACGTCCCCTCTCGTCCCGATACGCTGCAACTGCGCCCGTTTGAAGCCATCTGGTGGGTGCAGGAATAAACGTCAGGAGATACAGCATGCTGTATCTCCTTTTTTTATGTTTAGCGATACGCTAAATGTACGACGATAACTTTTACATCACGGCGTACCGAAAATAAAAATAGCCCTGCCAATTAAATAACCTCGGCAGGACATGATGAAAAAGACAATTATTAAAGTAACGTGTATTAGCGCATTATTATTGAGCACACAGGGATGGTGCGGAAATACGTCCGTCGACCTTCGCTTTGGCCATAATACGCGCTCTGACGTAAATGATTCACGTATTAAGGTTATGCATCAGGCGGATAACGGTTTTTACTTCTCCGTTGAAGCTGCACAAAACCACAACGATACCTTTTTTGGTGATACCGACCGAAATAATCCCGATGACAAAGGATTAACGGAGGCGGCACAGGAGATTGAAACGCGCTGGCGCTTCAATCTGGGCAATGGCTATGCCGTTGCGCCTGGCATGGTGACGGTTTTCACCCCCAGTAATACCCACTATCGCCCCTTCATTCAGGGCTGGAAAGCGTTTGATAACGGTCTGAATCTTTCCGCCCGTTACCGTTATAACACCGTCAATGACGCGCACAGCGACAAAGAACTCGACGGCAGCGGCTATACCCGCCGCCAGTCACACCAGTTCGACATTTGGTTCGCGTACAACATTGGCAAATTCGGTATGTCCTACAACCCGCGCTTCCGCTGGCAGGATAATGTCGATCAGGGAACCGGGGATGATACCTACTGGGAGCATACCGTTGCGTTCAACTACCAGCTCGACGATGGCTGGACGCCTTACGTCGAGCTGGTGTCACTGGATAAAACCTATATCAACAATGACGGCAACCATGAAAATGATTATGCCGTACGTCTGGGGATAGTGAAGCAGCTCTGACGGCCTGACTACACCGTATCGTGCTGCAGCAGCCTGCAGCCGATACGGTCCACGGCGCTTAACAGTTCAAGCTGGCCCTCCCGCTGATACAGCGATACCGCGTTAATGTCGATCGATAACGGCCAGCATAGCGTTGAGATCGACGCCAGCGTCGCCCCCTGACGGGTAATTGCAATAATCTTTAAGCCCTTGCGCAGCGCGTTTCGCGCCATTTCTATCAGCGACTGTGTCTCCCCGGATTTGCTGATCAGCACCAGCGTCCCCTTCGATACCCGTGTCAGCTGGTGCATGTCATTCAAAATAAGATGCGGCAGGCTCGCCAGCGATAAAAAGCGCGACAGGTAGTTGAGGCTGGTAAGCGAGGCGCCGCGTGCGTACAGATAGATATGGCTGGAATGGATGAGCAGCCTGGACACCTCCGCCACAATGTCGTCCGCCTGCGGACCCGCGTCGGGCACTGCAGGCGCCGGGGTAAAATGATCGCGTAAAAAACGATACCGAAGCTCGGTATAGCTTTTATACCCCATTTTTTTACACACACGATTAACGGATGTTGTCGTTGTAAAGGTATCACGGGCAATCTCTTTTGCCGAAATATTAGAAATATTACACGCGTGATGCTGAATGTATTCAAATATCAAGCGTTCACTTCCCTGGAATGAATTCATATATTACACCCTGTTTAATCCCGGCATGATATTAACACAACAGAGAAATAGTCTCTGGAAGGCGCTTCACACATTGCATTTACGCGTATCGCGATACGTAATTAGTATTAGCAAACGTTAAAAACTGTTTTAGGTTCTCTTTATACTTTCCCTGTTTTCACATCCAGGGAATTATGACAATGACGAAACAGAAAGTTGTCGCGGTAACGGCGTGCCCGACGGGCATTGCACATACCTTTATGGCGGCGAATAAAATTATTGCATGGGCTAGAGAGCACAATATTGAGGTTAAGGTCGAAACGCAGGGCAGCGACGGCGTTAAAAACCGCTTAACGAAGCAGGATATCGCCTCCGCCACGGCCATTATTCTGGCAACCGACGTCCCCATTCAGGATGCCGAGCGCTTTGAAAACATTCCCCACCTTCAGACCCGCACGCAAGAGCTGATCAAGCATACCGATCGCTATCTGCGTCAGGCGCTTGCCATGGAAAAAAACGTCACGACTGTCGTACATGAAGACGAACTCCAGCCTTCGGCTTACCAGATTTTTATCGGCCATATCATGGCGGCCATCAGCTATATGCTGCCGGTGGTGGTCATGGGCGGGCTGATGATGGCAACGGCCAAAATTACCGGCCAGTTTATTAACATCGACCATTCGCCGTTCAGCGTGCTGGATAAAGTGGGCTTTATGACCATTAAGTTCATGTATCCGGTTTTCGCCATGTATCTGGCGTTTTCCATTGCCGGCAAACCGGCGCTGATCCCCGGACTTATCGGCGGCATCATGTCAGACGAGGTCTACAAGCGCTTCTTTGATATCGAAGGCTTTATGCCGTCCGGCTTTTTCGGCGCGATCGGCATTGGCTTTTTTGTGGGCTATCTGGTGCGCTGGCTGAATGATTCCATTCACGTCCGCCAGCAGCTCACCACCATCAAGACCATGCTGGTCGTCCCACTGATCACCGGCATTACGCTGGTGATGGTCATGGAATATTTGATTAACCCGATTTTTGGCTCGCTTAACCAGCTGATGGTGGTCTTTTTTACCTCGGCAGGTGACACCGGGCGCGGATTCTATTCCGCGATGATCGCCGCAGGCACCGCGTTCGACCTGGGCGGCCCGGTCAACAAGGCGGCAGGCTCAGTCGCGCTCGGCCTGAATGGCATGAGCGAAACGTTTGATCTCACCGCCCGCGAACTCTCCATCGTGATCCCCTCTATTGGTGTCGGCTTTGCCGCGTTCCTCAACGGCCGCTTTGGATTACCGGATGTTTTTAGCCGGGAAGAGAAAACCGTCGGGAGTACCTCGTTGCTGTTGGGCGTGATTGGGATCTCCGAAGGCGCGATCCCGTTCATCCTGAAAAACCCACGTCTGATCCCGGTGTTCATGACCGGTGCCGTCGCCGGCGCGCTGGTCGCCATTGCACTCGGCGTGAAGCAGACGCTGCCGCTGCCTGCCATCTGGGGCTGGCCGCTGGCAACCAACGTGGTGGGCTACCTGGCGAGCGTCTTTATTGGCGCACTGATTTGCGCCCTGGGCGTGCTTTACGTCAGCCCAAAGAACGCCAGCTAAGGGGAAGGTTATGAATCAGATCCACGTCATTGCCCATACGCACTGGGATCAGGAGTGGTATTTCACCCGTCAGGACAGCATGGTGCTGGCGTCATATAACTTTGCGGACGTCATCGACACGCTGGAGCAGGACCCGGCTTACAGCTGCTATCACCTTGATGGACAGATGGCGGTGGTAGAGGACTTTCTCGCCATCAATCCCGAGTATCGCACCAGGCTGGAGACGCTGGTCAGAGCGAAAAGGATTTTTGTGGGGCCGTGGTATACCCAGACGGACACCTACAACGTGCATGGCGAATCCATTATCCGCAACCTCAAATACGGCATCTTCTCTGCCCGTAAGCTGGGGCACACCATGCAGGTTGGGTATCTTCCGGATACCTTCGGCCACAATGCGCAGATGCCCACGATTTTGCAGGGCTGCAATATCGACAACATCGTCTTCTGGCGCGGCATCGATCACGACAGACAGGCGAAAAGCAGCCAGTTCCTCTGGCGCGCGCCGTCAGGGGCGACCGTTATCGCCTGCGCGATGGCATTCGGTTATGGCGCGGCTAAAAACATCTCTTCAGACGCGAGCCATTTGCAGGGAAAAATCTTCCCGATGGTTAATCTCCTGCGCTCGCGGGCCGGAATAAATGACCTGCTGCTGCCCTGCGGCGGCGATCAGGTCAGTATCGACCCGGCGCTGCCGAAAATCCTGCAGGTCGCCAGCGCACGCTCCCCGGATGAGGACCATTACGTCATCAGTTCGCTGGAGCGCTACGTCGACATTCTGCGCGCGCAGCGTGAGCAGTTTGAATTCTGGGAAGGAGAGCTGAAATCGCCGCGCTACACCCGCATCCATAAAACGATCGGCTCCGTGCGCTACGACATTAAAAAGAAAAATGATGCAGTTGAGCAGTTCATCCTGCGGCAGCTGGAGCCGACAATCGCCATGGCGCGTCATCAGGGGCTCCCGGTCAACCTCTCGGTGGTCGATACGCTCTGGAAGAAGCTGTTGCGAAGCCATGCCCATGACTCCATCGGCGGCTGTAACAGCGATGCCACCAACCGCGATATTTTGCATCGACTGGAGCAAACCGAACAGCTGTGCCACAGCCTGTGGAACCTGGTGGTAAAAACGCTGGCCGCCGGCTGCGCTCGGGAAGGCGATCTGCTGATTTTTAACCCGCTGGCCACGCAAACGCAGCGCGTGGTGAAAACCACTCTCTATAGCCGCGCTGAAAATATCGCCCTGATGTATCAGGGGCAGGCCATCCCCTTCGACGTCCTGAAAAGAGACGTGTTGCCCGGCGGAACGGCGATCTCCCTTAACGCCGAAGGCGAGTGTGAAACGCCCCTTCCCCCTTATTACCGCTGGCACGTTGCTGTGAAAACACCGGTTCTGCCGCCGGTCGGCTATCTCAGCGTTAACGTTGAAGATGACCCGGCGCCTTTCCGGCAGCCTGAACAGACAACGGGCAGCGAGATAGAGAATGCACAGTACAGATTAACGCTGGACGACGGAACGCTAACTCTGCACGACAAACGCAGTGGCAGATGCATCCCCTCGTTCTTTACCCTTGAAGACTGTGCGGATGCGGGCGACAGCTACGATTTCTCACCGCTTGCGGGCGATACGCCGACGCGATGCGACCATTTCACGCTCGTCGACTGCCTGAAAACGCCGCTTGTCGAAAAGCTGATCGTTGAAGTCACCCTGTTTCTTCCGCCAGATCTCGCCGGACGCCAGGATACTGCCCGAACGCCGTTATCCATTCGTCTGGAGTGTACATTACGCGAAGACGATCCGAACCTGTACGTCGAGGCTTCGCTGGAAAACAGCCACTGCGATCACCGGCTACGTTTACTGATCGGCAGCGATATTCGCACCCGTCACGCTATCGCCTCCCAGCCCTTCGCGATAATCCAGCGCGATACGGGGTGTGAGAGTGGAAACTGGCAGGAGCGCTATCGCGAGATGCCCGTGGATATCGAAACCACCGAAGGCATTATTGCTGTCGCGGAAGCGGGCAAAGCGCTGGTGGTGAATAGTCGCGGTATGAAGGAATTTCAGATTATCGGCAGCGAACCCGCGACGATTGCCCTGACGTTATTTAAAGCGACGGGCGTGCTCGGGCGCAACGATCTCGACTGGCGACCGGGCCGGGCGTCCGGCATTAATAATACGGTGGTTGAGACCCCCGACGCCCAGTTACTGAAACCGCTGCACTTTTCATTTACCGTCGCGCTGGCCGACAACGCCGACCATCTCACGCTTCGCCAGCTGGAAAATCAGGCGGCCGGACAGCCCTTCACCTACCAACGGCAATCGTTACACACGCTCGATCACCGCCTTGAGCGCTTTGCGTTGCGTCTGCCCGAGCATCAGCTTCCGGCACAATTCTCATTATTGACCCTGCCGGAGCCGCTAGTCCTTTCTGCCCTGCCCCATGCGCAACGATCGAATGGCACCGTCGTCCGGGTGTTTAACGCCGGGACGCAGCCGGTTCCCGTCCCGGAAAGTCTGGCGGGGCTACGTCAGATCAACTATCTGGAAGAGCCTGTGCCGCCGGTAACGGCAATCCCCCCTTTCGCAACCTGCGATTTTTTGATGGAGGCTTAATATGAACTTGCTTGCATTGACGCACCCCGATCTGGTTTTTATCAATCCGCCGCACCGTACGCCTGAAGCGCTGATCCGCTGGCTCGCCGAACCGCTCGCCAGGCGAAAAATCATCTGCGATGAAGAAACATTCATCCAGAGCGTGTTACAGCGCGAAAGCGAAGGCCCTACCGCGCTGGGTGAAGCGCTCGCCGTTCCGCACGGTAAAACCGAGGCGGTGCAGCAGGCGGCGTTTTGTCTGGCACTCTTTGACGACCCGATACGCTGGCCGGGGCTGGACGGTGATGAAGAGGTCAGAATGGTTTTCCTGCTCGCCATTCCGCCCGCGGAAGCAGGCAGTACCCATATGCAACTGCTGACGACGCTGACCAGTTTATTGACAGAAGATCGAGTGCGCGCGCAGCTTCTGGCGGCGCGCACCCGGGAAGAGGCGATGTCCGCCCTGAGTGCTGAAGAACCTCAAAAACAGGATGCGGCCCCTGACCGCTCCCTTCTCATTCCGGTGATACTGGGCAGTATCGCTACCGCAGCCTTTTTACAGGCAGGATTGAGCTGGGCCTGCGCGGTGAGTTAACCGAACGGCGCTCAGCATGTACCACGTTGAGCGCTTGTTTTTGTTGAATAATTAATCAGATTTTTCCTTCGCGTCTTTACAAAGGCTGAAGCGCCCGCCGTTTGTACTCTCGTCTTTTTACTTTGTTCTGCGTCAAATAAATCGCAAACTTGTTTGATGCAAATCACTATATGTAGAACTTAAAATGCACGCCGACCCAACATCTTGTATTAATCGTCTACTATTCCAACAACAAGACGGCGCTTACGCTGGCCGGAATTGTGGATAACATGAGCTGGGAACGGGGGAAGTCTTTGGCCTGGCGGGGAATACGTCCGGTGAATACTTCTCCACCTCTGTGGATAACCTGTTTTTAAAAATGGAGTGATCATGACACCGCATGTGATGAAACGTGATGGCTGTAAAGTGCCGTTTAAATCAGAGCGCATCCAGGAAGCCATTCTGCGTGCAGCTAAAGCAGCGGGAGTCGATGACGCAGATTACTGCGCCACCGTCGCAGAAGTCGTTAGCAGCCAGATGACTGAACGCAGCCAGGTCGATATCAACGAGATCCAGACCGCGGTTGAAAACCAGCTGATGGCTGGCCCCTACAAACAGTTAGCCCGCGCCTACATTGAGTATCGCCACGATCGCGACGTGCAGCGTGAGAAGCGCGGTCGTCTGAATCAGGAGATCCGTGGCCTGGTGGAGCAGACCAACTCTGCCCTGCTCAATGAAAACGCCAACAAAGACAGCAAAGTGATCCCGACCCAGCGCGATCTGCTGGCCGGTATCGTCGCCAAACACTATGCCCGCCAGCATCTGCTGCCGCGCGACGTGGTCTCGGCACACGAGCGCGGCGAGATCCACTATCACGACCTCGATTACTCGCCGTTCTTCCCGATGTTCAACTGCATGCTGATCGACCTGAAAGGCATGCTGACCCAGGGCTTTAAAATGGGTAACGCCGAGATTGAACCGCCTAAGTCGATCTCCACGGCGACAGCGGTAACGGCACAGATCATCGCTCAGGTGGCGAGCCACATTTATGGCGGGACCACCATTAACCGTATTGACGAAGTGCTGGCCCCGTTCGTGACGGCGAGCTTCAACAAGCATCGGAAAACTGCCGAAGAGTGGCAGATCCCGGACGCGGACGGCTATGCGCGCTCCCGTACCGAAAAAGAGTGCTACGACGCGTTCCAGTCGCTGGAATATGAAGTGAACACGCTGCACACCGCCAACGGGCAGACGCCGTTTGTGACCTTCGGTTTTGGCCTGGGCACCAGCTGGGAATCACGCCTGATCCAGCAGTCCATTCTGCGCAACCGTATTTCCGGCCTCGGCAAGAACCGCAAAACCGCGGTGTTCCCGAAACTGGTGTTCGCCATCCGCGACGGCCTGAACCACAAGTTTGGCGATCCGAACTACGACATCAAACAGCTGGCGCTGGAGTGCGCGAGCAAGCGCATGTACCCGGACATTCTGAACTACGACCAGGTGGTAAAAGTCACCGGCTCGTTTAAAACGCCTATGGGCTGCCGCAGCTTCCTCGGGGTGTACGAGGATGAAAACGGCGAGCAGATCCACGACGGGCGTAACAACCTGGGCGTCATCAGCCTGAACCTGCCGCGCATCGCGCTGGAGGCCAAAGGCAATGAAGCTGAATTCTGGAAACTGCTGGATGAACGCCTGCAGCTGGCGCGTAAGGCGCTGATGACCCGTATCGCACGCCTTGAAGGGGTGAAAGCCCGCGTGGCGCCCATCCTCTATATGGAAGGGGCATGCGGCGTGCGCCTGAAGGCGGACGATGACGTGTCCGAGATCTTCAAAAACGGCCGCGCGTCGATTTCGCTGGGCTATATCGGCATCCACGAAACCATCAACGCCCTGTCTGGCGACGCGCATATGTACGACAGCGCGGCCCTGCGCGAAAAAGGCATTGCGATTGTCCAGCGCCTGCGCGACGCGGTTGACCAGTGGAAAGAGGAAACTGGCTACGGGTTTAGCCTCTACAGTACGCCGAGCGAGAACCTGTGCGACCGCTTCTGCCGTCTGGACACCGCCGAGTTCGGGATTGTGGAAGGCGTGACCGACAAAGGGTACTACACCAACAGCTTCCACCTCGACGTGGAGAAAAAGGTAAACCCGTACGACAAGATCGACTTCGAAGCGGCCTATCCGCCCATCGCCAGCGGCGGGTTCATCTGCTACGGCGAGTACCCGAACATCCAGCACAACCTGAAGGCGCTGGAAGACGTGTGGGATTATAGCTATCAGCACGTGCCGTATTACGGGACCAATACGCCAATCGACGAATGCTACGAGTGTGGCTTTACCGGTGAGTTCGAGTGTACGAGCAAAGGCTTTACCTGCCCGAAATGCGGCAACCACGATGCAGCCCGTGTCTCCGTGACCCGCCGCGTGTGCGGCTATCTCGGCAGCCCGGATGCCCGTCCGTTTAACGCCGGCAAGCAGGAAGAGGTGAAGCGCCGGGTGAAACATCTGGGGAATGGGCAGATCGGTTGAGCCAATGCCACATTTATGCCCGGTGGCGCTACGCTTACCGGGCCTACAATCCGCACTCACACTGTACCCGGCTTGGTTAACCGCTATGAACTACCATCAGTACTACCCCGTCGACATCGTCAACGGCCCCGGCACCCGCTGCACCCTGTTCGTTTCAGGTTGCGTACATGAGTGCCCCGGCTGCTACAACAAAAGCACCTGGCGCGTAAATTCCGGCATGCCGTTTACCGCTGAAATGGAAGACCGCATCATCAACGACCTGAACGACACGCGCATCAAACGCCAGGGGATTTCGCTCTCCGGCGGCGATCCGCTCCATCCGCAAAACGTGCCGGAGATCCTGAAGCTGGTGAAGCGCATCCGCCGCGAGTGCGCGGGAAAAGATATCTGGGTCTGGACGGGATATAAGCTGGATGAGCTGAATGCAGCTCAGAAGGAAGTTGTGGATTTAATTAACGTGCTGGTGGACGGCAAGTTCGTGCAGGATTTAAAAGACCCGGCCCTGATCTGGCGCGGCAGCAGCAACCAGGTTGTGCATCATTTGCGGTGAATGAAGGCGGATAACCTCTATCCGCCTGGCCTCAAAACCGGCTCAAACTCTCCATCGCCTCAGCCTTAAACGCCGCAAAATCCTCGCACTGGCACAGGCGCGTCATCGCGCGTTCTCGCAGGAAAGTGACGAAGATGTCGTAAATCGCCATCGCCTCTTCGTACTCGCTTTTGCTGATGGCGAGCAGGAAGATGACGTGCGCCGTTTCATCCCCCCACTGAATACCCTGCGGAGCCAGCACCGTATAGACCACCGTTTTCTGTGCCAGCAGGCCGAGGGAGTGCGGCAGCGCGATACCGTCGCCGAGCATGGTGCTGACGATAGCTTCACGCTCAACGACCGAATCCAGAAACTCCGCGCCGACAAAGCCTTCGGCCTCAAGCTGTTCACACAGCTCGCGGAACAGCGTTTGCTGGTCAACAGGCTTGTCGAGAATGCGGAAATGGGCCGCGTCGAAATATTTCTCCAGCATCCACGGGCGGGTGCGGTCCACCAGCACCAGCTTGCCGATCTGCTCTAACTGATAATCGGTCGGGAACGGGGCGATCGTCACCACCGGTTTAGATTTTTCACTCACGCGGGCGGTGGAGATGACAAAGTCTTCACCGATGGCATCCGCCAGCTCGTACTCGCGCAGAGTGAGCGTGCGCGTCACCTCGATCTGCGGGTATTTGCGCTGGAGCACCGCCTCGATCATGCGCACCATCGCATTACCGGCGTCGCACACCAGCAGCACGCGCGGCTGGCGCTGGTAGCCGATGTTATAGTGGCGCTCCAGCCCCACGCCGATGTGCAGCACCAGAAAACCAATCTCGTTTTCGCTGATCGCATATGGCGTGTATTTCCCCCAGCTCGACACCGCCGCGAGGGTCATATCCCACGCCATCGGATAGTGCTGCTTGATGTTGTCCAGCAGCGGATTGGGGATCATGATTTGATAGCGCACGCGGGTGATCATGGTTTTGATGTGCGTGAGCAGATCGGCGTGCAGCTGCGCGTCGCTGAGCAGGTTGTAGTTATAGTGGGTGTTGATGTAGCGCAGGATATAGTTGACCAGCGCTTCGTCGTCGTCGGCGTTAATCGCGCTGGGGGCAATCTCCTGAATCTGCCGCGCCGCGATGTGGACGCACAGCCAGCTCTCTTCCGATGGCGCAAGCGCCTTGCCCGCCAGCTCCTGAATGGCCACCGCGATATCCTTCGCCGCCTCGCGCACGTTCTCTTCCACGTCTTCCGCGTGGAATTCCGGCAGCGGATACCCCTCGCTGATGCGCCGCACCGACACCGCGCAGTACAGGCGCAGGAACAGTTCGCCTTCGTCGGTCAGACGAATGTGATGGCGGGTGAGCGCGTCGTGAAGCACGACCACCATCTGCTCCGGTACCCCAGCGTTGAGCGCGACCTCCGTCACCAGCGGGTTAAGGCTGTCCTGCTGCGCCAGCTCCCACAGAAGATCGGTCAGGCAGGCGCGGACCGACATCTCGCTGCCAAACAGCTTCATGCCGTGGCGCGGGCGGGTTTCCAGCGTCAGGTTATAGCGCTGGAACCACTCGCGCACTTCCACCATGTCGCTCTGCAAGGTGGCGCGGCTGACAAACCACTCGTCGGCCAGATCTTCAAGCTTAAGTGAAAACGCCGACGTCAGGAAACGCACCACCAGATAGTGCACGCGCTCCGGTCCCGTTCGGGGAATACGCAGTGCACGCGGGTGCGATGCCTGCAGCTGCTGATAGCGCTCGGCATCGTCAATTTTAAGCTGGTAGCCGTTACCCCGGCTCAGAATAAACTGCGCGCCGTGGCTCGCCAGCAGCGCGTTCAGGGCGGTGATATCTGCGCGGACGGTTCGCGTGGAGACCGACAGCCGCTGCGCCAGCTCGTCCTGCGGCAGCGTCTCGTTTTGCAACAGATCGAAAAGTTGCGCTAAACGTTGGTTCGGAAATCGCACGTCGTTGTCCTCTTACTGCTCAGGGTGAAATGACCATCTGGGATGGGCTGCCGACCGGGGTATAGTCTGGCTCGGCGCTCAGCTTGCCGTCCGGCGCCACGCGGAAACGGGTAATGTTGTCGCTGCGCTGGTTCATGACGTACAGCCAGCGGCCCTGCTGATCGAGCGTCAGGGTGCGCGGGTAGTCGCCGCGCGTCCAGACATCCTCCTGATGCGTCAGCGTGCCCTCCGCTGTTACGGTAAAGTGCCCGATGCTGTTATGCAAACGGTTCGCCACATACAGCTGTTTACCATCGGCGCTTAGCGCCAGCCCGGCAGCAAAACTGGTGCCTTTGTAACCGTCCGGCAGGGCAGAGACCGTTTTGCCCTCTTTCAGCCTGCCGTTGCTGTCCAGCGCATAATGGGTGAGCGTAGAGGCCTCTTCGTTAATCAGCCACAGGGCATCGCCTTTCGGCGTAAAGACGAAGTGGCGCGGACCGGCACCTTTCGAAGAGGCGCTGATAAACGGCGGATCGTTCGGCGTTAGCTTTCCGGTTCGATCGTCAAAGCGGTACTGATAGATACGATCCAGCCCAAGATCGGTGGAAAAAACGTGCTTCCCGCTCGGATCGGCGGCGATCATGTGCGCATGCGGGCCGTTGTGATCGCTGATCGCGAAACTGCCCTCAACGGCCGCTTCCGGCTTCGCCGCGCCCGGTTCGCCCTGGTCCTGATGTCTGTCCGTCGCGTCACCCAGGCTGCCGTCCGCGTTGACGGGCAAAACGGCAATCGATCCGCTGACGTAGTTCGCCACCAGCAGATGCTTGCCGTTTGGCGTTAGCGAAAGATACACCGGCCCGGCGCCGCCGGAGGACACCTGATTCAGTTCGCTCAGCTCACCGTTATCGCCGACGCGCAGCGCCTGCACCACGCCCTGCTCCACTTCGCTTGCCAGATACAGCGTTTTACCGTCTTGCGAAAGGGTCAACTGCGCCGCGTTCGGCAGTTTGCTCACCAGCGTTTTATCGTCCAGCGCGCCGGTTTGCGGGTCGACGGTAAAACGGTACAGCCCTTCACCGTTCGGATTATAGGTGCCCACCCAGGCGTATTGCGTCTGGGCAATGGCGGCGGTGGCGAGCATTGAGAGTGAAGCGACAAGCAGGTTACGGGTGTGCATGGTGGCTCCTTTATATGTGTGAGTTCTACTTCACCAGCTTCTTCGTCATCGCCAGAAGCGTACGCACATCTTCGGGACGCGTATCGCCGCTGGCTTTGTCGATAATCGAGCTGTAGATGTGCGGGATGATTTTGCTCACGCCCGCGTCGAGGGCGATCTGCAGGATCGCCTCATAGTTTTCCAGATCGATACCCCCCGTCGGCTCCAGCCAGAAGTCGTGACGGGCGCAGGCTTCCGCCACCGCCTGGTATTCGTCACGGCACTTGAGGCCGCCCATCGGGAAGTACTTAATCGAGCTGCCGCCGAAGTCTTTCAGCAGGGCAATCGCCGTTTCAACCGGCACGATGCCGTCCGGCGCTTTGCTGCTCAGCGGGCCGGTGGAGATTTTCACCATGCCGACGGTACCGGTCGGAGAGACCAGGCCATTGACCACCGATTCATTCTGCCCCAGCAGCGCGCGGCTCGCTGCCACGCCGGTGAAGACCTGATTAACGTGCTGCGGCTGCACCTGGCGGGAGATCTCGCTCACCATCGCCGACTGGTTCGGATCGCCCGCGCCGAGGCCCACGGAGAGCGCGTTATCAATCAGCGCCGCGTATTCACGCATATCCGCGACCGCGCTCGCCACGTCCGGGTAATTTTTGGAGAGCACGCCCACCAGCACGTGACCTTCCGCCGCCTCGTAAATGGCGCTGGCGTTGGCCTTTGAGCCGGCCAGCACGTTCAGGCAGACGCGGTCACGGTAAAAATTGGGGGTCAGTTTCATGCGTTTTTCTCCTGTCCTAATACTTCGCTAATGCGGCGGTAGACGATGTTCAGCTGGTCAGCACTTACGCTGCGCACGTCCGCTTCGATAATCCCTTCGTTGGCCTTGTAGCCACGGAAATAGATGGCGTATTCGCCCTGCTTGAGTGCGTTCACCAGGTCACCCGTGCCGACGCCAGTGGTGGCTTCGTCGAACTTAATTTCGGTGCGGGCGATATCGCGACCCGCGCTGTCCCAGACCACGCGGGCGGTGACGCCGTTCAGGGTGTTGAGCGCGTCGATAAACGGCGTCATCTTCGCCACCATCTCGGCACCGCTTTCTTTGGTGGCCGTCAGGTAGTGTTCAATGGCGCAGGTCAGGCCGAGGATCCCCTCTTTACCCACCTTCATGGCGCGGCCAATGCCCGCCGTCTGGCGCTTCACCCACTCGACGTACTGGGTTTTGCCGATCACCAGGCCGCTGGTTGGCCCCTCGATCGCCTTCGCGCCGCTGTAAATCACCAGATCCGCACCGGAGCGGTAGTACACGTGCAGATCTTCTTCCGCCGCAGCATCAACGATCAGCGGCAGGGAGTGTTTACGTGCGACGACTGCCGCCTGCTCGACGCTGAGCATGCTTTTCTGCACGCAGTGGTGCGATTTGATGTAGAGGATCGCCGCCGTGCGCGGGGTGATGGCCGCCGCCAGCTGGTCGGTGGAGCATTCGTTGGCGTAACCCGCTTCCACCAGCTTGCCGCCGCCCAGCGCCACCATGGTGCCGACCGGCGCGCCAAAGTTAACGTTGTGGCCTTTCGGCAGGACGATTTCATTGTTCTCGATAGGGGTAACGTGCAGGTTTTCCAGCAGCCAGTCGCTGTCTTTTACCAGCACCGCCGCCACGGACTGGGCGATGCCCGCCGACGCGCAGGAGACCACCGTCGCGCCTTCCACATCCAGCAGCTTCGCGATGTATTCCCCGGTTTTATTGACCAGATCCTTCATCTCGAAGTAATGATTCATGCCGTCCATCGCCGCCTGCACTACTTCCGGGCGCGGCGTGGAGACGCCCAGCGCCGTCATGCGGCCAGAGGTGTTGATAACCTGCTTTAAATTATACTTCTCATAAATCGAAGGCATGTTCCGTGCTCCCTTGTTCGGTCATGTAGCCCTTGCCCGCGCGGATCGCGGCAAGCGGCACCAGAATATATTCAGCCTGCAGGCTGTCGTTTTCAGCGTCCGTCAGCACCGTTGGCTGGCGTTTAATCGTGAACAGCGTCAGGTCGGCGTCGAGACCCGGCTGGATGCGGCCCTTGCGCGTCAGGCGCAGGCCGTCGGCGGCGTTCGAGGTCACGCAGTCAATCACCTGCGGCAATGACATGCCAATGGCGAGAAACTTCGACATCACGCTTGCCAGCGAGCCCACCGGACCGTTGATGCGGTTGCGGCAGTAGATATCCGAGCTGATGGTGTGCGGCAGAATGCCCATCGCGATGGCGCGTTTCGCCACCTCAAAGCTGAAGCTCGCCGTACCGTGGCCGACGTCCAGACGCACGCCGCGCTTAAGGGCAGAGGTGATGGAGGCGCGCAGCTCGCCGGACGGCGTCAGAATGCGGTTAGGCTTGCCGTTATAGCAGTGGGTAATGATGTCGCCGGAGCTTAACAGCTCGGCGATTTCATCGAGGTTCGGCGGGTTATTGCCGATGTGCACCATCAGCGGCAAGTCGCCATTCTCTTTCTGGATGGCTTTGGCGCGCTCCAGCGGCGTAATGCCGTTTTCACCGACCACGCTGCTGCTCATGCGCGCCTTCAGGCCGACGATAAAATCAGGGTGGCGCTTCACCGCCTGCTTCACCGCATCGGCGTCAATGTTTGCCATGTTGGCCAGTTCGTTCTGGGCAATCAGCCCCACGCGGGAGATATTCAACAGGGCAAAGACGTCGGTGGAGGCTTTACGGGTGATTTCATAAAAATCGTCCACGTCGTCGGCCCCGGTACTGCCCGCGTCCACCACGGTAGTAACGCCGGTGGCAATGCCCACGCTGTCCGGCTCGTCGTGGTAAATCGGTGAGTTCGGGTAGCAGTGAACGTGGGAGTCAATCCAGCCCGCGCTAACGTACACGTCACCGTTAAGCTCAACCGTTTTACGGGCGGGAGCGTCAATTTCGCCCGTCGCTGCGATCTTCCCGTCCTGAATGGCGATATCGGTCAGGGTATCGTCGGCGAGGCGCGCACGGCGCAGGAGTAAATCAAACATGAGGATCTCCTGATAGGGCGGGCGCCGGAGCGCCCGCGGGTATTAAAGGGCGACCGGGAACAGCCAGCCCAAAATCATTGCGCCGAGGATGGCGCCACCGGTAATCGGCTTCTGCCAGATGTAGAACAGCAGCGCGCCCACCAGCGAACCGACGCCGATTGGAATGGAGGCGGTCATCGCGCTGAGGATAATCAGCGGCCCGAGGAAGCGCCCGGAGGCGTTACCCGCGCCCATCATCACGTCTGCGCCGTAGGTGGAGTTGCTCTGGTTGATGGTGAACTTACGCGCCAGGATGATGACGTAGCCAATCGCCAGACCAATCACCAGGCCGGTAATCAGCGAGGCAATGAAGTTGGTCACCGGGAACATGATCCCCGCGCCCAGCAGCAGCGCCGGTACGCCGAGGCCCACGCCGGTCTGGATCGCCCCGCCGATGTCGAGAATACCCACCAGCGACCCTTCAATAATGCGGGCGAACAGGAAGCTCGCGCCGAACGCCGCCACCGCGCCGTAGACGCCGGTATCGATGCCCGCTTTCAGCATCGCCACGAAGGCCACTTCGTTAAACGCGCCGATGCCGTAGAGGTAGTACATGTGCGTCCCGGCGAAGACGCCGGAGGAGAGCAGGCCAACGAAGATCGGGAACGACCAGTCGGCATACCAAAAACCTTTATTCTGTTCCATGTAGAGGCTCCTGTTATTTACCGCTGAGCGAGTTGTGGATCATGTCGAGCCAGTTCGGCACGGTCAGATGGAAGGATTCGATCATCTTCATGTCGAAGCCGCGGAAGAAGCCGCTCAACACGAACAGCAGGACGATCGCCGCCATCATCACTTTGGTGACGTGGTTCCAGCCGCTCTCCTCAACGCCTTTACCGATCAGGATGCCGAGAACCAGACCCGGTACGGCGTTCCCCATGATCAGCTGCGCCGCGCCGCCGAAGATGGTGGCCCAGAAGCCCGATTTTTTACCCGCGTCGATGGCCGCCAGCCAGAAGATCACCGGCATCACGGTGTTAACCAGCAGATTCGCGGCAGGCACCAGCACCTTCACGGCGGTGACCTGCAGCGCTGCCGGCACGGAGGAGGCGGTCAGGTTCAGGAAGGTGACGACGAGCATGCCAATCACGCCGCAGGCAATCGCCATTTTGCGGGGATCGTGCAGCGTTTCGCCGACGTTACGGTTTTTGATCATCAGTGCAGCAGCACCCCAGTTCGGGATGATGCGGTGGTCAACGTCCTGTGTGAAGGCACCTGCAGCCACGGAAGAGGCCCAGGCGTTAAAGAAGAAACCTAACCCAAAGGAGAAGTGGGACGCCGGATCCCCTTCACAGGAGTTCAGTTCCCCCAACGTACGAAACGCGCCCATACCCTGAGTGGTAGGCGCATGAAACATGCGTGCAGCCCCGGCTCCGACACCGACGCCAACCAGGCCGCCAATGATGAGCGATTTTATTAATATAATTAAGAACATCAGTCTGCCCTTTTATGAATAATCAGCGTTGCGTGACGAAATCCACCTGGTCGAGATTGATGGCGGTCACGTTGACGGTCACATCCAGCTCCACGCTGTAGGTGCGTCTTTCCCGGCGCAAAAAGAAGAACAGAAACGCTTCTTTACGCACCGCTTCTTGCGCCTGAACAACCTGCACATCCTGTGGCTCAATACGCAGTAAGATATGCGGTGAGGTTTTCATCACCGCGGCCTGAACGTGGTTGAGGGCGTCGGCAAAGGCGCGCGCTTTGGCGTCGCCCTTCCCCTTCACTCTCACCGTGGTTGTGAACTGTTCTTTCATGCTTATGCGCCGTATTTCTTCTGCCACGCCTGCACCAGACGCTCGCCCAGCTCATCTTTATCCATAAAGCCAAAGCCCAGCACGTTGCAGCCTTCGTTGATGGCGGTCACGCCCTCTTCCACGGAACGCATGCCGTATTTGGCCTTGTAGCCATATTTGGTTTGGGCGGTGATGGCGCCCGCGCCGCCGCTGCCGCAGAAGGAGATGCCGAAGGTGGCGTTTTCCGCTTTCATTACGTCGCCGAGCTTCATGTCCGCCGCCATGCCCGGCACAACCACTGCGCGTCCACCTGCTTTTTCCACACCCGCAGCCACTTTCTGACCTTTACCCAGGCGATCGCCAATCACGACTGTAATCTGTTCCATGTGTTGCTCCTTAAAGGTTGTCTTTCGCGACTTCAAAGTGAACGGAGAGCAGCCAGGCCTCTTCATCAGGAAGGTTGCCAAACTGCGCCACCACTTCACGGGCAAGCTGCATTGAATCTGGTGAAATTTCGTCGAACAGCTCTGCTTCAACCTCCGGCAGCGGCTCGCCGGTCACGGACCGGTGCGCCATTGCGCGAACGTGGGAGGTGAGCATCTGCTCCTGTACCGCATTGGGGATGATGTTGTGCCGGGCCAGCAGGGCATAAACCTGCTGCAGCATGGTGTTCGCGAGCTGTTCTGTTTGCACCGCCTGTTCCCCAACGTCGTTCATTACCGCTCCGTTAATCACTCGTCTTACCCCGTTAATGGCTCTGGAATAAAACTAACGTTGGGCGTGAAGGGTTTGTAGCGAGTTGTTTTCCACTTCGAAGTGGAAAGGCGAGCCGCAGCAGTGATCTGTGCCACATAAATATGGTGAATCTGGATTAACGGCCGCATTTACGTGATGAATATCACGCTATTAAGCGGCACTAAACAGGTAAGCGGAGTGGAAAAGTTTACGAGCAGGCTCGTAGAAATGTGACGTGGATAAGGTTTTCTTATGGGGATTCGCTAGAGTGGCTGCGGGTGCTTGAGACTGACCGTCTCAGGCATGGGACGGAAAGTGGAAAGCCCCGCCTGATAGAAAATCAGGGCGGGGGCTCGAAACGACACGTCACGACCGTGGAGTTCGCTACCTCGCCCGCTTTAAAGCAAGGAGGCATCCATGAAACGCCAATCCCCAATTATCCGGGTTTCGATGATTGTTGCTTTGACAATAATCATCTTAACGCTGGTGACGAGGAAAACACTGTGCGAGATCCGTTTTCGAAACGGCTCGCTTGAAGTGACAGCGCGGATGGATTGTCGCTCCGGCCAGTAGGGAGCAAGGATGCGGGGGCGCTTAGTGCGCCTCCGCATACGGAGGAAGGACGTACAGCTCAGGCACCCAATTAACGGTATTTCTTGTGATACGTGTTGCGCGTCGCCACAAACTGGTCGGCCGCCGCCTGGGCTTCCTTCACTTTGCCTTCGTTAGCCAGCTTCAGCGCGCCGTCGATCTGACCGACCAGCACGTCAAAGCCGTGGCGATAGTCTTTCATCTCTGCGCTGTCTGCCGCTTTGCTTTCCAGCTTTGGCGGCGTCGCTTTTTGCGCGTCCAGCGCCGCTTCACGCATTTTGGTCAGTGCGCCTTTCATTTCCGCCGCATTGTCCGTTTTCTGCACTACCTTCAGGTTTTGACTGAGGATGTCCATGTTGTCTTCGAGATCGGCAGCAAACGCAGAAGAGCCAAGAACCAGCGTTGAAGCCGCGACGATCGCTAACAGGTGTTTACGCATTGCTCACTTCCTTTTTTATTATTAAAACGCTTTTCGGGTATTACTGGCCGGCGATTTTCATTTCCGGCAGTAATACAGAACCACACTGTATATTGCTACGTGTTTCAATATCGTTACCGACCGTAACGATATTGCGCCACATGTCCTTCAGGTTTCCGGCGATGGTAATTTCGCTCACCGGATACTGAATTTCGCCGTTTTCGACCCAGAAGCCTGCCGCACCGCGAGAATAGTCGCCGGTGATGCCGCTTACGCCCTGGCCCATCAGCTCGGTGACCACCAGACCGGTGCCCATCTCTTTCAGCATCTGCTCGAAGTTCAGGCCCTGACCGGCAATGCGCCAGTTGTGGATCCCGCCCGCATGTCCGGTGCTTTTCAGCCCCAGCTTGCGCGCGGAGTAGTTGGTCAGCAGCCACTGGGTCAGAATGCCGTCTTTAACAATATCGCGGCGTTCAGTGCGCACGCCTTCGCTGTCGAATGGCGTGGAGGCCAGCCCTTTCAGCAGGTGCGGATGTTCTTCGATAGTCAGCCACTCCGGCAGGATCTGCTTGCCCAGCGAGTCGAGCAGGAAGGTCGATTTACGGTACACCGAGCCGCCCGCGATAGCGCCCACCAGATGACCAAACAGGCCGGTCGCCACTTCATTGGCAAAAATGACCGGGGCCTTCATAGTGGAGAGCTTACGCGGCGACAGGCGAGACAGCGTGCGTTCGGCACACTCTTTGCCCACCCACTCAGGAGACTGCAAATCCCCCAGCGCGCGGCCAATGGTGTAGGCGTAGTCACGCTCCATGTCACCGTTCTCTTCGGCAATTACGCAGCTTGAAAGCGAGTGACGGGTGGAGCAGTAGCCCTGCAGCATGCCGTGGCTGTTGCCGAAAACTTTGATGCCGTAGTGGCTGTTGAAGCTGCCGCCTTCGGTATTTGTGATGCGCTTGTCAGCCTGCAAAGACGCCTGCTCGGCGCGCGCGGCCAGCTCAATGGCTTCGTCCGGGGTCACTTCCGCCGGATGGAACAGATCGAGATCCGGCGCGTCAAACGCCAGCAGATCTTTATCCGCCACGCCTGCGTAAGGATCCGGAGAGGTGTAACGGGCGATATCCAGCGCCGCTTGCACCGTGCGGGCGATGGCATCCGGGCTGAGATCGGTGGACGACGCGCTGCCTTTGCGGTTCTGGTGATACACCGTGATCCCAAGCGCGCCATCGCTGTTAAATTCTACATTCTCCACTTCGCCATAGCGGGTGCTCACGCTAATGCCAGTGGTTTTGCTGACCGCCACTTCGGCGCCATCTGATTTACCTGAAGCGAGCGTCAGCGCGGTGGAGACGGCTTCTTCCAGAATCTTACGCTGCGCTTCAACTTGTGAGGTTACTTTCATCGCAAATGCCATACTGTAAGAGAGAGTTAAGTGAAGTCTAACAGAGAACCGTTTTTCAGTGCGCGTCTTAACTGGTAACATTAGCCTCTTTTTTTAAGGAGCCTGACATGACTAAGCAGCCCGAAGACTGGCTCGACGACGTTCCCGGTGATGACATCGAAGACGAAGATGATGAGATCATCTGGGTCAGTAAAAGTGAAATTAAACGTGACGCCGAAGAGTTAAAACAGCTTGGCGCAGAAATGGTAGAACTGGGTAAAAACGCGCTGGATAAGATCCCGCTCGACCAGGATCTGCGTGATGCCATTGAACTGGCACAGAAAATCAAGAAAGAAGGCCGTCGTCGCCAGCTTCAGCTTATCGGTAAAATGCTGCGTCAGCGCGACGTGGATCCGATCCGTCAGGCGCTGGACAAGCTGAAAAACCGCCACAACCAGCAGGTTGCGCTGTTCCATAAGCTGGAGCAGATCCGCGATCGTCTGATTGAACAGGGTGATGATGCGGTACCGGAAGTGCTGAACCTGTGGCCGGATGCCGACCGCCAGCAGCTGCGTTCTTTGATCCGCAACGCGAAGAAAGAGAAAGAGGGGAATAAGCCGCCGAAATCCGCGCGTCTGATTTTCCAGTATCTGCGCGAGCTGTCTGAGAACGCAGATTAATTCCCTTTCCCCAAAGGGGAGAGGGAGAAGAGATAATGTAGGCCCGGTAAGCGCTAGCGCCACCGGGCTTTTTTTACTCTGCGGCCGCGGCTTTCTTCGCCAGACCGTCCAGCAGCTTCTGATGGATCCCACCGAACCCGCCGTTGCTCATCACCAGAATGTGGTCGCCAGGCTGTGCGGCTTTGACCACCATATCCGCTAAGACATCCACGTCCGCGCTCCAGTGCGCAGGCTGAATGCAGGCGTCGGCCACTTCAGCCACCTGCCACGGAATATGCTGCGGCTGCAGCAGGAAGACTTCGTCGGCACGTCCCAGGGACGGCGCGAGGTCGTCTTTGCAGATGCCCATTTTCATGGTGTTCGAGCGCGGTTCCAGCACCGCCAGAATGCGCGCGGTGCCGCCAACCTTGCCACGCAGGGCGGCAAGCGTCGCCAGAATGGCCGTTGGGTGGTGCGCGAAATCGTCATACACCGTCACGCCGTTCGCTTCGCCGCGCAGCTCCAGGCGGCGGCGGGCGTTGATAAACGTCCCCAGCGCATTGGCCGCATCCGCAGGCAGTACGCCCACGTGGCGCGCCGCGGCGATCGCCATCAGGCCGTTGTGCATGTTGTGCTCGCCCACCAGGCCCCACTTCACCTCGCCCACTTTCTCACCGTCGAGCAGTACTTCCCACTCGGAGGCATCCGCGTTGAGTTTTTTCGCCTGCCAGTGGCCCTGCTCGCCCACCAGCTCCTGCTCGCTCCAGCAGCCCATCGCCAGGGTCTGCTTCAGGTTGATGTCGTTCTCCGGCAGGATAATGCGGCCCTGGCCCGGAACAATGCGCACCAGGTGGTGGAACTGTTTCTGAATGGCTTTCAGGTCGTCAAAGATATCCGCGTGGTCAAACTCAAGGTTGTTGAGGATCAGCGTGCGCGGGCAGTAGTGCACGAATTTGGAACGCTTGTCGAAGAATGCGCAGTCGTATTCATCCGCTTCAATCACAAAGAACGGGCTGTCGCCGAGACGCGCAGAGACGTCGAAGTTACCCGGCACGCCGCCGATCACGAAGCCCGGCTTGTAGCCGCAGGCTTCGAGGATCCAGGTCGCCATGCCGGCGGTGGTGGTTTTGCCATGGGTACCGGCTACGGCAACCACCCAGCGGTCGCGCAGCACGAAGTCATGCAGCCACTGCGGGCCGGACATGAACGGAATATTGCGTTCCAGCACCGCTTCAACGCACGGGTTACCGCGGGTCATGGCGTTGCCAATGATGACCAGATCCGGCTCGGGATCCAGCTGGCTGGCATCGTAGCCCTGAATTAAAGAAATGCCCTGTTTTTCCAGAAGCGTGCTCATCGGCGGATACACATTGGCGTCCGAACCTGTCACTTCATGGCCCAGCGAGCGCGCCAGCATTGCCAGTCCGCCCATGAAAGTGCCACAAATCCCCAATATATGAATGCGCATACGTCACTATCCTTCTTTAATGTGGCGCACATTTTACTCACATGTTAGCGGCTGTGAAACGCATTTCAGGTAAATCCGTATGTTGCTGGCGCGATTCACCTCTGCGCTACTATTTGAATATTTGTTAAGATTGTTGGGCTTTAGTCGTTTTAGTGAACATACAATCGCTCTACTCACAAAGATGCAGGGAAAGTGTTATGAAAACGTTAGGTGAATTTATTGTCGAAAAGCAGCACGAGTTCTCTCATGCTACGGGTGAACTCACTGCTTTGCTGTCGGCAATAAAGCTGGGCGCTAAGATCATCCACCGTGATATCAACAAGGCCGGTCTGGTCGATATCCTGGGTGCCAGCGGTGCCGAGAACGTTCAGGGCGAGGTTCAGCAGAAACTCGATCTGTTCGCAAATGAAAAACTGAAAGCTGCACTGCGCGCGCGCGACATCGTTGCGGGTATCGCCTCCGAAGAAGAAGATGAAATTGTTGTTTTCGAAGGGTGTGAACACGCGAAATACGTCGTACTGATGGATCCGCTCGACGGCTCCTCCAACATCGACGTTAACGTTTCTGTCGGTACCATTTTCTCCATCTACCGCCGCGTCACGCCTGTTGGTACGCCGGTAACCGAAGAAGATTTCCTGCAGCCAGGCAGTAACCAGGTTGCGGCCGGTTACGTCGTTTATGGCTCGTCCACCATGCTGGTCTACACCACCGGATGCGGGGTTCACGCCTTTACCTACGATCCGTCGCTGGGCGTCTTCTGCCTGTGCCAGGAACGTATGCGCTTCCCGGAGAAAGGCAGCACTTACTCCATCAACGAAGGCAACTACATCAAGTTCCCGAACGGCGTGAAGAAGTACATCAAATTCTGCCAGGAAGAAGATAAAGCGACCCAGCGCCCTTACACGTCCCGCTACATTGGCTCTCTGGTCGCGGATTTCCACCGTAACCTGCTGAAGGGCGGTATCTACCTCTACCCAAGCACCGCCAGCCACCCGGACGGGAAGCTGCGCCTGCTGTACGAATGCAACCCGATGGCGTTCCTGGCCGAACAGGCGGGCGGCAAGGCGAGCGACGGTAAACAGCGTATTCTGGACATCGTGCCGGAAAGCCTTCACCAGCGTCGTTCGTTCTTCGTTGGCAACAACCATATGGTTGAAGACGTTGAACGTTTTATCCGTGAGTATCCGGACGCGTAATATCTCTCCCGGGGAGCCAGTCTGGCTCCCCAACACATTTATATATTTTACCGTATAAGTGTTTATAAAAATCACGCTTTAATCTTCACCCCTGCTCCTGCATTATTTCCATAACAGTTTGACATTTATTTCCTGGAGCAGAATTGCAATGAAAAATTATTCCCGGGCTAATACCGGCATTGATTTAAATCTTATCCCTGTATTTATTGAAGTCGTCCGCTGCGGCAGTATGGCAAAAGCCTCTTTGCGCCTGGAGATGTCCCGTCCTGCGGTGAGCCTGGCGTTGAAGCGTTTTAATCAACTGTTTGATGAGCCGTTATTTTTTCGCAAAGGTTTATATCTCGAGCCGACTGAAAAAGCGTTAGCGTTAACCAGCTCGCTGGAATTATTAATGGGTGATATTCACGATAATATTGCGGCGGTAAATTCTGCGAAAAATAAAGCCCCGGCACAGAACGCACCGGGGCTGGGAAATATTATGCCGCAGTCTGAGCCGTCACTTTAAATGATGACATGGCTTCCATCAGCTGACGCGACTGCTCCTCAAGGGAGCGGGTCGCGGCGGAGGATTGCTGCACCAGCGCCGCATTCTGCTGCGCGGTTTCATCCATCTGGTTCACCGCAATATTCACCTGCTCGATGCCGCGGCTCTGCTCCTGAGACGCGGTGGCAATTTCACGCATCAGTTTGGTCATGCGCAGCACTTCAGTGGCAATCTCATCCATCGTTTCACCCGCCTGCTGGGCCAGCTCGCTGCCCTCGTTAACGTGGGCCTGCGAATCGCCGATCAGAGAGCGGATCTCTTTCGCCGCGTCGGCGCTGCGGCTGGCAAGGTTGCGGACTTCACCCGCGACCACGGCAAACCCGCGCCCCTGCTCGCCCGCGCGCGCCGCTTCCACGGAGGCGTTAAGCGCCAGAATGTTGGTCTGGAAGGCAATACCGTCAATCACGCTCAGGATGTCGGCGATGCGCGCCGAACTGCCGGAGATATCGCGCATTTTTTCAATCACGTAGCAGACCATTTCGCTGCCGTGATCGGCGGTGTCGGAAACAGACTTCGCCAGCTGGTGCGCCTGCTCGGCGTTGTCGGCGTTAAGCTTCACCGTGGCGGTGATCTGCTCCATGCTGGCGGCGGTCTGCTCCAGCGACGTGGCGGTGGATTCGGTGCGCTCGGCAAGATCCCGGTTCCCCGCCGTCAGCTCGCGGCTGCCGGTATCAATTTGCGAGCTGGCATCGCGAACCCGCAGAACCGAGCTCATCAGCGACTGACGCATCTCCTCTATCGCCGCGTTGAGGCGGTTAAACTCCTGGCTCGCCGGGGCATTCAGCGTGTGGGTTAAATCGCCCGCCGCCACGTTCTCCAGCTGCGCAATGGAGGCCGACAGCGGCTTGAGCAGCATATGGCGCAGCGCCAGCCAGGCGAGCACGATAATGCCCGCCGTCAGCAGCGCGGCGACAATAATCAGGATCAGCACGCGGGTTTTACTCGCCTGCACGGCGCTCACTTCCGCCTGACCTCGCGCTTCGCTCCATTTCTGAAACGCCTGCATGTCGTTATCGAACTGCTTCGCCACCGGAATCAGCGTGTTCTCCAGCAGATCGTAATAGCTGTCTGCGCTCTGGTCATTCAGGGTTTTCAGCATCGGGCCGATCCCCTGCTGGTTATACGTCGCCAGGCTGGCCGCGACTTTGTCGAGGAGCTGCTGCCCCTGTTCGTCAGCCACGCCGCCGTCAATCACGCCTTTTAACGTTTTCCGGGCCACGGCGACTTCCTGATTGATGTTTTTTACCGCTTTGGCCGCATCGTCCAGCATGCCGATTTCCATCATGCGGACGGCCTGACCCGCCTCATTGCGCGCGCGCAGGATCAGCGTATAGCCGGTGTTCAGCTGCACCATCTGCTCACCCTGAAGGTGATTAATGCGCTGCAGTGAGGAAGAACTCTGTGTGAGGGCATAAATGCCGATGCCGCTGACAATCAGCAGCAGAAGGGTCATAACGGCCAGTAAAGAGAGCAAGCCGGTACGAATCGATAGCGTTTTAAGCATGATATTATTTCCGGTAGCGAGATATTTCTGGGCATAAAAGAAGATTATCGGCCGCTACCGGAAAATGTTTAGACTTTAAGCAAATTCAGCGTGTTATCGCTCTGTTACCGATGTGTTTACGCGCGTAACAGGCGAGCTTTGACGGTTCTCCCAGAGCACCGTCAGCCCCCGCTGCAGGGCAATAAAAATAAACAGCAGAATGCCAATGGCGATCTTCGTCCACCACGAGCTGAGCGTGCCGTCAAAGTTAATGTAGGTTTGTATCAGGCCCTGGATCGCGACGCCGAACAGCGTCCCCAGCACCGTCCCTACCCCGCCGCTGAGCAGCGTGCCGCCGATAACCACAGAAGCAATCGCATCCAGTTCCACGCCGACGCCTGCAAGGGCATAGCCCGCCTGGGTATACACCGAGAAAACAATCCCCGCCAGCGTTGCCAGGCCGGTCGAAAGCATATAGATGCGGATGGTGGTGCTGCGGGTCGAGATCCCCATCAGGTTGGCCGACGTGGCGTTGCCGCCAATGGCGTATACCTGATTGCCGAACCGGGTGCGGTGGGCGAGGAAAATGCCAATCACCACCACGCCCAGCATCAGCAGCCCCATCGCGCTCAGGCGACCGCCGCCGGGAATTTTCCACGCCAGGCTGGAGAGCGTGTCATACACCGGATGGTTAATCGGAATCGACTCCTCAGAAACCAGATAACTTACGCCGCGCAGGAAAAACATCCCGGCCAGCGTGATGATAAAGGCCGGAATTTTCAGCGCGTCGATCAGCAGCCCCATAAAGGCGCCAAACGCGCAGCCCATCACCAGCACCAGCGGAAACGCCACCAGCGGCGAGATGCCCCAGAAACCGATCGCCTTCGCGAGGAATACCCCCGTGAACGCGATCACCGAGCCAACGGAGAGATCGATCCCGCCGGAGAGGATCACAAAGGTCATGCCGACGGCGATAATGCCTAAAAAGGCGTTGTCCGTCAGAATGTTGCAGATCACGCGCGTTGAGGCAAAACCGGGGAACTGCGTGAGGCAGTAGAGATACCCCAGCACAAACACGCCCAGCGTGATCATTAACGGTAAATTACGTTTTATCATGGCCACGGATCCCCTTAATGATGCTGACAAAGCGCGGCGACTGGACGATCAGCACGCAGAGTACAACTACCGCTTTTACCACCTGGTTGAGTTCCGGCTGGAATCCCGAGAGCAGGATCCCGGTGTTCATGCCCTGAATGATCAGCGCGCCGATCACCGAGAGCAGCAGGTTAAAGCGCCCGCCCATCAGCGACCCGCCGCCGATCACCACCGCGAGGATCGCATCCAGCTCCAGCCAGAGCCCGGCGTTATTGGCATCGGCCCCGCGAATATCGGCGGCGACGATGACACCAGCAATGGCGGCGCAGACGCCGCTCAGCACGTAGGTCAGCATCACCATCAGGCGGGTGTTGACCCCGGCGTTGCGCGCGGCGCGAATGTTGATCCCCACCGCCTCAATAAACATGCCGAGCGCCGTTTTGCGGGTGAAGAGCCAAAAGACAATAAGCGTGACCAGGGCAATAATCACCGGCGTCGGGAAGAACAGAAGGTTGCCGCTGCCAAGCCATGCCAGGCTCGGAGAGTTGAAGGTAACAATCTGCCCCGAGGTGATCAGCTGTGCGACCCCGCGCCCGGCCACCATCAGGATCAGCGTAGCGACAAAGGGCTGAATTTTCAGCACCGCCACCAGAATGCCGTTCCATAGTCCGGCCAGCACGCCGGTGCCTAAGGCCGCCAGCAGTACCACCGGCAGGCTGTGACCGGCCACGGTCATTGAGGCTGCCGTGGCCCCGGCGATAGCCATCACCGCGCCGACGGAGAGATCTATTCCGCCGGTGGCGATCACCAGCGTCATCCCAATCGCCAGCAGCGCCACGGGCGCGGCGCGGTTTAAAATATCGATCGGGCTGCCAAACAGGCGGCCATCCTGAACAATAATCTGGAAGAAATGCGGTGCGACAAGGCTATCTACCAGCAGCACCACCAGCAGCGCTGCAATTTGCGGCGTGCCGGTTGGCCAGCTAAAGCGGCGCTTTGACTCACCGGTTTGCGAAAGCGAACGGGACATCACGATTCACTCCTTACGCCGCGATGGCATTCATGATTGCCGGAACGGACAGTTTATCCAGCGGGATCTCTGCCACCTGTTTGCGATCGCGCATGATGATGACGCGATCGGCATAGCCCACCAGCTCCTCCAGCTCGGATGAGATAACCAGCAGGGCCAGCCCGTCCGCACAGAGCGTTTCGATAAGCCGGATAATTTCGGCGTGCGCGCCCACGTCGATACCGCGCGTCGGCTCGTCAAGGATCAGGAACTGCGGTTTGGTCAGCAGCCAGCGGGAGAGCAGCACCTTCTGCTGGTTACCGCCGGAGAGAAATTCAATCGGCTGTTCCGCGCTCGGGGTGCGGATGCCGAGCTGGCGGATAAAGCGCTCGGCGATGGCGTTTTGCTCTTTACGGGGGATCGGGCGCAGCCAGCCGCGCTGGGCCTGCAGGGCCAGGATGATATTTTCCCGCACCGAGGCGGCGGCAATGATGCCGTCCGTTTTCCGGTCTTCCGGGCAGAAGCCAAAGCCCAGACAGGAGGCCTGATGCGGCGATCGCAGGGTTTGCGGTTTGCCCTTGATCAGCGCGGTGCCGCTGTCGGCAGGCTTGATCCCGAAGATCACCTCGGCGGTTTCGGTTCGGCCCGAGCCCAGCAGGCCCGCCAGCCCGACAATTTCGCCGGGACGCACCTCAAGGTTAAACGGCGATATCACGCCTTTCTTGCCGTAATCGCTGAACGCGGCAACCGGTTTTTCGCTCAGCAGCGTACGGCCCGCACGCTGGAGCGCGTTGGTTTCCAGCTCGCGGCCCAGCATCATTTTCACCAGCTCGATCTGCGGCAGCTCGCGGGTTTCGCGGCAGCCGACAAAGCTGCCGTTGCGCAGCACCGTAATGCGGTCGCTCACCTCATACACCTGATCGAGGAAGTGCGTGACGAAGATCAGGCTCACGCCCTGATCGCGCAGCTGGCGCATCAGGGTGAAGAGCATCTCCACTTCCTGGGTATCGAGGCTGGCGGTAGGTTCATCGAGGATCAGCACCTTCGCAGAGAGATCGATCGCACGACAGATGGCGACGATCTGCTGCATCGCCACGGAAAAGCGGTTCAGCGGCTCGCGAACGTCGAGGGAGAAGCCGTAGGACTCCATCAGCTTCGTGGCGTGCGCCTCCATCTCTTTGCGGCGCAGCAGGCCAAAGCGGCGTGGCTCGCGGCCAATAAACAGGTTGTCCGCCACCGACATATTCGGCAGCAGGTTCACTTCCTGGTAAACCGTCCCGATCCCCAGCTGCTGGGCGTGGGCGGTATTTTTTGGCGAAATAGCGTTGCCTTCCAGCCAGATGGTGCCGCGATCGGCGTGATAAACGCCGGTCAGCGATTTAATCAGCGTCGATTTTCCCGCGCCGTTCTCGCCCAGCAGCGCCATGATCTCACCGCGCCGCAGGCTGAAATCAACGCTATCCAGCGCCTTTACGCCGGGGAAGAATTTACTCAAGCCCTCTGTGCGGAGGATTTCCTGGTGCTGTTCAGTTTTCATATTCACGTCCCCGGCACGTTCCCGTAGGCCGGGTAAGCGCAGCGCCACCCGGCAATTTCACTGGATCAGTAGCCCATATTTTTCTTCTTCTCTAACTCTTCTTTCGCTGTATCAGGCAGGTAGAGCGTGGACTTGGTGACGGTCACCTTCTCAGGCATCGTGCCGTCTTTCTTGAATTTCTCCAGCGCGTCGAATGCCGGGCCCGCCATGTTCGGCGTCAGCTCGACGCTGGCATTGGCTTCACCGTCGATCATCGCTTTGTAGATGTCCGGCACGCCGTCGATAGAGCCGGTGAGGATATCTTTGCCCGGCTTCAGGCCCGCTTCTTTAATCGCCTGAATCGCCCCGATCGCCATGTCATCGTTGTGGGCGTAAACCATGCAGATATTCTTGCCGTTGTTTTCAGCCTTGATAAAGCTCTCCATGACCTCTTTACCCTTACTGCGGGTAAAGTCCCCGGACTGGGAGCGGATAATCTTGATGTTTGGCGCTTTGGCAATGGCCTCAGCAAAGCCTTTCTTACGGTCGATGGCCACGCTCGCGCCGACGGTGCCCTGCAGTTCAACGACGTTACACGGCTTGCCGTCGACCTGTTTAATCAGCCAGTCGCCAATTAACTGCCCTTCAAGCACGTTATTCGCGGTGACGGTGGTCATATAGAGAGATTTGTCTTTAACATCGATGGAACGGTCGAGCAGGAAGACCGGAATTTCAGCGTCTTTCGCTTCCTTCAGAACCGGTTCCCAGCCTGTCGCCACCACTGGCGCAATAAAGATGGCATCCACGCCCTGGGCGATAAACGAGCGCACGGCTTTGATCTGGTTTTCCTGCTTTTGCTGACCATCGGCGATTTTCAGGGTGATGCCGCGTTTCTGAGCCTCGCTTTTCGCAACGTTGGTTTCCGCCGCACGCCAGCCGGATTCAGAGCCAACTTGCGAAAAACCTACGGTTAAGGGAGCGGCCATCGCCATAGACGACATGGCTGCCGAAACTGCTGTGACAAGAAGTAAGCGCTTCCACATATGAACGTCCTCGTAGGGGTGTTTATTGTTGGTTAAAAGATGTTCTGCGAAATGACTATAGCCAATGAAATATGTAACGAATTGCGTTACATCACACTTCAGGAAAGTGAATAAAATGTTAATCACAAGTTTGTAATCGCTTTCATTTCACCATTAAAAATGTGGCTGAGTTTATGGATTTTCCTGTCATGGAAACGGTCTGAAAAGTGGGACTTGCGGGGAGAGAAAGCGAAAAGAGGCGGAGACATTCAGCGTGAGTTGGCTATAATACCTGCCACTTGTTTACCATCCATTTTAAAGGACACCGACATGAGCTTACTCAACGTCCCAGCGGGTAAAGAACTGCCAGAAGACATCTACGTTGTTATTGAAATCCCGGCCAACGCAGATCCAATCAAATACGAAATCGACAAAGACACCGGTGCGCTGTTCGTTGACCGTTTCATGTCTACCGCCATGTTCTATCCGTGCAACTACGGCTACATCAACCACACCCTGTCTCTGGACGGTGACCCGGTTGACGTGCTGGTTCCAACGCCATACCCACTGCAGCCAGGCTCCGTCATTCGCTGCCGTCCTGTTGGCGTGCTGAAGATGACTGACGAAGCGGGTGAAGATGCGAAGCTGGTTGCGGTACCGCACACCAAGCTGAGCAAAGAGTACGATCACATTAAAGATGTGAATGACCTGCCAGAGCTGCTGAAAGCGCAGATCGCCCACTTCTTCGAGCACTACAAAGACCTCGAAAAAGGTAAATGGGTTAAGGTTGACGGCTGGGACAACGCAGAAGCGGCGAAAGCAGAAATCATCGCCTCTTTCGAACGCGCTGCTAAGAAGTAATTCTTACTGTCGATTGATGAAAGCCCCGCATACTGGGGCTTTTTTTATCTTTGTTAAAAGCAGCATACATTAGCTTTTAAGATAAATCCCATTCCCTTTGGCTTTCATGTTAATACAACAAAGACACCCTCTCATTTATGGTGGGAGTGGTTGAATAGGCTGTCAATTAATCACATACTGTCATAATGGGCATTAATCCCCATTGATTACAGGATTCATATGTCATCCATTAACATTGATGTTGCCCGCCCAACTGGAATTTACTTTATTATTGAAAGGCTATATTCCCGCGATGGACTTATGCCTTCCGTTGGGGAAATCAGCCCCTCTTTGACACAGGTACACCGCACTGTCATTCAGCTAAAACGCAAGCAAGATATGTTTATGGATGGTGTTAAGGTTACCCCAAAAGATATTACACTTTGGCAACAGATAAAATATCTTACGGGCTCGAAAGTAACGACCAAAGATACAGATACGTTAGTGTATACGACTGATTTTATCGGCTCTCTTGTAGCCACTACACCTTTAGGCAATATTGAGCATGAAAATATTCCTCGCTTCCTCACGACAGCGTCTATTCACTCCCTTCCTCAGGCGGTGAGCTATGGGCGTGATCCCATCCCACAGGTCCTTCTTTATGGTCGTAAGGATATTGTCTTCTTTATGGACAATGGTGGTAAAGGAACGCCAACCGCTATTGCAAAATATAATCACAACAATCGTGACCTTGCCATAATCAAAGATCAGCTGGAGGCCAGTAAAACGATGAAGGAACTGCTTTCTAAGGGAGCAAAATTATGAGTAAGAAAATCCATATCGTAAGTCTACTCGTCATTATTATTGCCTCCTTTATCTTTGGCAGAAGTACGTATATTCAATATCTGGCATGGTACTATGGAAGCGATAATTTAATATTCAGCGAAATAAACAACTCCTTACTATCCAGTTTATTTAACGGGCTTTACTTCGCTCTTTCAGCAAGTATTATTTATACGTTACTCACTCTGTTAAAAAGAATTCCAGCGAATATTGTCACTTCTTGTCTGCTTCAGTTCTGTATTAACATCGGGCTATATACGCTTTTTGTTGCAGTAGATAGAGGATATAGTAAATTACATACTTTAAGCTCGGGTGCTACTGATATCACCCACAGCTATTTTTTAGGAGCGTTGCTGACGAGCACGCTTCTGACCGTCGCGATCGTGAGCGTTATACATGCTAAGTTTCTTTCTTCAAAGCATAAAGATGGGCTACATAAAGGCGTTTGACTGTTACGGCAAAGACAGCAAATGGCAGTATCTCTGCATCCTGACATTCCAACTTGCCTGGTTTTTGTTTTACTTATGGATCCCTTATCGAAGCGATTATGCGATTTTGCTGTTTTTACTGTTTTTCCTGCCCGTCATATCAAGCAATACGCGATGCATAAACTACTATGGCCGTTCACGCGCCTTGTGTTTTTTATGGCTTATTGCCCCATACATCATGCTGTTCGTTCCTCTTTTTTTAACCCGACGCAGGGATACAGAAGAGAATTGAAAGTGAAAAAAACAACGCCACCTCACGGTGGCGTTGTCGTTTTTCAGTACTGGTCTCTGTCTAACCAGTTACCGCTTACAATCCGCGTTAACCCGTCGACCGGACGCTGGTAGACATACATCCACGCGCTTCCGTACGGTGTCTGGATCAACTGGCGAGCGTATTCACCGCCCCTGGTGCGCAAGGCATCAAGTTCGGCAAGTGTAGCATTATCAATACGATAAACTTCACCCTGTACTGTTCCTTCGCCGGGAACCGCGCCTGGATAGTGGCCCAGGCTGTACAACTGGTAGTTCTCGATATTGTAATTCCCCAGTAGCTGGGCATTGGTCATCCAGTGACTGTTGCCTTGCCTGGTTCGTAAACTGCCGTAGACAAATATTCGCATTGCTAAAACTCAAACTGATAGAGCAGATCAAGTGCCTGGTCTACGCCGGACACTGCTTCCAGATATAGCTTAGGCATCAGGCGATAGCGTAACGTGAGTGTTGCCAGTGAGTCAAAGATCCCCACACCATATTTTACCTGCAGACCCGGCAGTACATAGCCGCTGACCACCACCTGCGAGGAGTCACCCACGCCCTGGGTGTCCAGCGCCAGATTGCTTACGCCGAACGTCTCGCCGATTTTACCCACAACCTGCCCACTTTGTGCAACCCCCAGTCCGACCAACATTGAGGTCATCGCCGCACTGTCGCTTTGTCCGCTGTCCAGACCTTGTCCGCGCAGCAGATAAGAGAGGGCTTCCTGCTGTGACATCGCCGGGTCGGAGAAGATCTCCGCCTTCGGTTCGTCGGCAGAGCCGGTGACGCGTACGCCAGCAATGACGTCGTTTTCCGTCGCTTCCGGGTTACGAATCGCTTCGATGTTCAACAGCGGTTGATCCGGTGGGCCGGAGAACAGCAGCTCGCCTTTACGGACAATCAGATCCTGACCATAGGCATGGAAACGCCCTTCAGGAATATTGATCTGCCCGTTGAGGCCAAGCCCTTGTTTATCCTGCGCCACTTTCAGGTCGCCCGTGAGCCTCGCCTTCAGCCCAAACGCATCCAACCGCACGTTATTTCCCACGTGCACGATAAGGTTACTATTAATCGGTATACCAGCGCTCTTCTCTTCGGCAGGTTTCAGATTTTCATTGAGCATAACTTCATCACTGGAGACGCCGACCGCGCTTTCCGGCACCTCGTGAACCACGATGCGCGCCCACGGCACGTCCACGCGACCATCCAGGGTGAAGAGGCTTGGCGTCGCCTCAAAGACCACGTCCGGCGAGACGTCCAGGCGCACCATTGGCGGTACGGTGATGCGCACCTTACTGCCTTTCGCGGCAATACGGGCGCGCCAGTTGTCGAGCTGGCTCCAGTCCGCGTCGCCGCTCAGGTTGATTTGCCCCTGCTGAGTTAATACCGAGCCGTTCAGCGTCGAGCTCATGCCGTTGAAGTTCATCGCAATCTGGCTGGGCTGCATATCAAACGGCATAAAGTTACCGTCGATATCCACACCGCTGAGCCGCAGCTGACCGAACAGCTGGGGGCTTTGCGCGTTGCCCGCCAGGCGCAGGTTGGCATTCACCATGCCCTCGGCTTTTTCCCCGCGGGCGAAGATCGGGTTGACCATCGCCAGGTTGAAGTTACGAATATTGACGTTGCCGCCCAGATTGCGCCGCCCCTGCGGATCGGTAATCTGTATCTGCCCGTCCATCTGGCCGTTGTTGGTCAGACGGATAAGCCACCCCAGCTCCGCACGGTTATTATGCAGGTCTGCACTCACATTCAGGGTGTCGAAGGCCACCGGCAGCGGCGCGTCGTTCACCTCCTGCGTTACCTTCACGTTGCGCCCGGAAAGCGTGACGCTGCCCTGCGGCAGCCCCTCTTTGGTGGTATCCCAGGCGACATCGGCTTTCCCGCTGAAGACGCCGCTGGCCTGCGTGGTGTCCGGCATAAACGGTTTCAGCATCGCCAGATCGAAGCGGTTCAGGTTGATCTGCGCGCGCCCTTCCGCCCCCGCATCAATGGTCTGCGGCACGCACAGCTCCGCGTTCGGGTTGGTCCAGCAGTGAGGCCCGATGCTGATCTTCTGCTCGGCGTTGCGGTAGTCCAGCGCAATGGAGCGCGAGAGCGCCAGCGGCCCCACCGGGGTGTTGAAGCGGGTGTTGTCCAGCGTTCCTTTCCAGCGCGTTTCCTTCCGGTCAAAGCTGCCGGTCAGGTGAAGCTGGCCGGAGACGGGCTCGCCCTGCACGCGCAGCTGGAGGTCGTGCTGCTTCTCGTTCCCTTTGGCGTCCAGAGTCACCAGGCTGATGTTCACGTCCGGCTGGGAAATGCGCTCCACGCGCAGGTTCAGGTTGCCGCCGATCTGATCGGTGGATTTCACATCCCCTTCCACGCGGACGCGGGCAACGCTCAGCTCCTGCCAGCGCAGATTGTTGGCGGTGATATCTGCCAGCAGCTGCGGCGCGTCCACGGTGCCGCGCACTTTCAGGAGTCCTTTCGCCGTACCGCCCAGACCCGGCAGGGCGTTATCCAGATTTGGCGCGTCGATAGTGGCGTCAAGATTGAGATCTTTTACCCCCAGCTCGCCTTTGATATCCGCCGTGTTGCGGCCCAGCGCCACGTGCAGTCCCGGGATAATCCACTGCAGGTAGCTGTTGCCCTTCACCGAGCCTTCAACGTTCACCTTGTTCTGCTTCACGTTCCCGGTGAGCTTGATTTCCGGCACGTCCATCTGCCACGTGCCGCCGTAGAGGCTGCCGCGGGTTTTGATCAGCCCGTCCAGCTTCGACGGCCAGTCCGGCACCTCTTTGGCGGTGTTAATTCCCGTCAGCTTTAGCTCGCCGCGCCAGCTGATCGCCTGCTGCCAGTCGAGCAGCGCGGTCAGTTCCGTTTTGCCTTCCAGCGCCGCGACGGTCAGCTTGTCGAGGTTAACCTGCTGTTCGTTGCCTTTTGCATCCAGCGTGATGGTCGCGGGCGGCACGCCCTGCCCCTTCACCGCAGTGCGGAACGAGAGCGTGTAATCGGTCATCTTGCCGCTCAGCTTCAGCTTCAGATCGTCGGCCTGATACTGTTTTTCGCCGGTAAACGGCCAGTAAAGCTGCTTGCTGACAACCTCCAGATTGAGCGGCAGCCCGGCTTCCGCCAGCTGGGTTTGCGCGCGCAGGGCCATGTCTACCGGGCCGGAGAGATTCACCCCGATATCCAGCTTCTCGCGCAGCGCCCCGCCCACTTTAACCTTCACTTTTTCGCCCTTCAGCGGGTCGATATTCAGGGCGCTATTGAGGGTGATATCCACCGGCCAGCTGTCGCGCAGCAGGGCGTTGCCTGACGCGTTCACCGAGCCCTGGTTGGTATCGATATCCAGCGCGTCGAGCTTCATGTTGCCGTCAATACTGCTGACTTTCAGCAGCATGTTAAAGACCGTCAGATCGGTGTCGCCGGTCAGGCGCAGCTGTTCGCCTTTGAACTCCTCAATGTTGAGGTTCAGCGGCAGATGCACGTCGGTCATTTCAGGCAGGACAGGCTTCGAGAAGAGTTCTTTCAGCGTTTCGCCCAGCGGCTTCTCTTCCGGCTGCGGGTTCTGGATCTTCGGTTCGACGATCTCTTCCTGCGCCACGTCCGCCACTTTCGGCAGCGCGATCAGCAACCCTTGCAGCGAGGTTGGCGTCAGGGTGAGGTTTTTCTCCTGCCAGCGCAGGCCGGAGGTGAAATCCATCACCGAAACGGTGGTGTCGTCGATTTTGATATTGACGTTATCGAGCGCCACCCGATAGAGCGCAATCGGGTACGGCGTGGAGAGATTCAGCGGGCCGCTGTCCTCTTCCTCAACCGGCGCAGACTTCGGCATTTTCTTTGAGTCTATCGCCACGTTGACGTCTTTTAGCGACAGATCGTTCACGCAGAGCTTGCTGTCCCGCAGGCAGCCCAGCTTCACCGCGAGATGGAATTCCCCGGCGTTGACCGCCACGCCCGGCTGCTCGTAGCGGATGTTCTTCAGATGCAGGTCGCGCCAGCCGCCCGTTACCTGACCAATTTCCAGCCCCGGCACCCACCGGTTCGCGGCGTTAAACAGCAGATGCAGCCCGGTCGTTGTTCCTACCAGAAACGCCACCGTACCGAGCAGCAGCACGATAAAGATCAGCACCCCGAGGCTTATTTTCTTCCATAAACTCATAATTCAGGCCCCAGACCGATGTAAAACTGTAATCCGTGTTCATCTTTGTCGCCCACCGGCACGGCGAAATCGAGCTTGATGGGCCCGACGGGTGACTGCCAGCGCACGCCGACGCCCGCGCCGGTTTTGAAATCGCTGCGGCGGATATCGTTCACCGCTTCACCACCGTCGATAAACATGGCGCCCCACCACTTGCCGCTGACGTTGTACTGATACTCCAGCGATCCGGTCGCCAGTTTGGATGCCCCGGTCAGCTGGCCTTTTTCGTTTTCAGGTGAGATCGATTTGTACTTATACCCGCGAATGCTGCGGTCGCCCCCGGCGAAGAAGCGCAGGTCCGGCGGAACGCGCTCGAAATCACCCGTCTCAATCCAGCCGAGATTGCCGCGCATCACAAAGCGGTGTTTGTCATACAGCGTGCGGATCCAGACGTTTTGCGCCTGCACCACCGTGAAGTCGACGTCAGAGCCCCACATCGTATTGGAGTAGTCGATAGAGTAACGCTGTGAATCACCCCAGGTTGGCATCAGGCCGCCGCGCGAACGGGTGCGGCTGATCATCACGCCCGGATAAAGCAGCATAGTAGTGTTGGTGACGTTTGCCTGGGTAAAGTGATCAAGGCTCCAGCGCAGGTTAATGGCGCGCTGCCAGCCGCTGGAGAGATCCCAGAAGCGTGAAACCGCAAGCGTTGTCGAGTCCTGCTCGGTATCGTTCAAATCGGTACGCTTAAAGCCGCCCTGCACCAGGTAATATTGCTCAAGCGGGTTTTTCAGCAGCGGAATTTTATAGCTGAAATCAAGCTGCTGTTCCGGTGCGGAAATGCTGGCGCTGGTGGTCAGGCTGTGGCCGTAGGAGTTCATCCACGGCTTTTTCCAGGAGGTCTTCACGCGCGGACCGACGTCTGTCGAGTAGCCAACACCGGTCTCAATGGTGTTCTCGGTGCGCGGCGAGACAACGCCATGCAGCGGCAACACCTTGGTTTTGCGAGACTTATCAAATTCCGGTGCGACAACCACGGAGTTAAACCAGCCGGTAGCGGAGAGGCGACGGTTCAGCTCCGCCAGATCGCTCGACTGGTAGTAATCGCCTTTTTTAAACGGCACGAGGTTTTGCAGATACTCTTCACGAATTTGCGAACCTTCAAACGTTACATCGCCAAAGCGGTAGCGTTCGCCGCTGTCGTAGTCAATATCCCAGAAGGCCTGACGTCGCTCCAGCGCGATGCCCAGCTGGCTTTTATTGAACTGGCTGTCGAAGTAGCCCTTGCGCAGGGAGACACTCGTCAGCTCTTTTTTGAAGTGGTCGTAGTCACCGTGGTTGAGCACGGTGCCGATTTTCGGCCGCGTGCTGAGCAGGTCCAGGTAGTCGCGGTCGGTACGCGCGCCGCCGCGCAGGATGACGTTCGTGCCGCCAATCAGCACCGGCTCGCCCGGCGAGACGCGGGCAATAAGCACCTGACGCCCCTTCTTTGGCGGCGGGCGGAGATCGAAATCAATGGTGGGTTCGTAATACCCCAGCGCTTTTAGCCCTTCACGGATCGCGTCATCCACGCGCGCGCGAAAACGCCGGTCCGGCGTCACCTCATCGCTCTGGATGGTCGACAGCTGCGCACGCACGTTTTTTTCCAGCGTCCCGGATAACCCCTCAACCTGCAAACGGACATTCGCCGCGCTGGCAACCCCGCTTGTCAGCAATACACTGACTAAACATAACTGGCGGATTTTTGTCACGTTTTCTCCTGAATATCCCTTTTCCACCCTGGAAGCAAATGAAGTGCCGCCGTGCGGCAAAATACGGCCCGGAAGCCAAAAACCCAAATCGTGGGTTGAAAACGGGTGTAACACCCAAATATTTCTTATGATTAAATCTAGTCTCATTCAGCGCATTTATTGTGTTCAATTAAACGCTTCGTGACAACCTTAACCGAAACATCGCACCCCGGGAGGCCCCATCGTGAGTTTATTCGACAAGAAGCATCTGGTTTCACAAGCTGATGCATTACCGGGACGCAACACCCCTATGCCTGTGGCGACCTTACACGCCGTCAATAACCATTCAATGACCAACGTTCCTGATGGAATGGAAATCGCCCTGTTCGCCATGGGCTGCTTCTGGGGCGTTGAGCGCCTCTTCTGGCAGTTGCCCGGCGTTTACAGCACCGCGGCCGGCTACACGGGCGGTTATACGCCGAATCCAACCTACCGCGAAGTCTGCTCCGGCGAAACCGGTCATGCGGAAGCGGTCCGCGTGGTATATGACCCGACGGTCATCAGCTACGAACAGCTCCTGCAGGTCTTCTGGGAGAATCATGACCCGGCGCAGGGCATGCGTCAGGGCAACGACCACGGCACACAGTATCGCTCGGCCATTTATCCGCTCACGCCTGAGCAGGACGCCGCCGCGCGCGCCAGCCTTGAGCGTTTCCAGCAGGCCATGCGTGAAGCAGGCGATACGCGCGAGGTGACCACGGAAATCGCCACCGCGAAGCCGTTTTACTATGCCGAGGACGATCATCAGCAGTATCTGCACAAAAACCCGTACGGCTACTGCGGCATCGGGGGCATCGGCGTCTGCCTGCCGCCACAGCTGGCCTGATTATTAACCGTTAAATCGTCACCCGTACCGGACAGCGCACGCTGTCCGGTCTGTTTTATGCCAAAAATGTGACCTCTGGCAGATTTACATCTCTTTACGCTATACTACCGCTGAAATAATCGGCTCAACGCTACGAGCTGACGTTCTACGTGTTTTCACACAAATGGTATCAACTCCCCTTCTGAGGATCTGGCGAGAAGCCGGATAAACTATGTTAAACAGTATTTTAGTAATACTTTGTCTTATTGCCGTCAGTGCATTTTTCTCGATATCTGAGATCTCGCTGGCCGCGTCCCGTAAAATCAAACTGAAGCTGCTTGCCGACGAGGGCAACATCAATGCCACCCGCATCCTGAAAATGCAGGAAAACCCCGGCATGTTCTTCACCGTGGTGCAGATTGGCCTTAACGCGGTCGCCATTCTCGGCGGTATCGTGGGCGATGCGGCCTTTTCTCCAGCGTTTTATAGCCTCTTTGTCAAATACATGTCCGCTGAGCTTGCCGAACAGCTGAGCTTTATTCTCTCCTTCTCGCTGGTAACCGGCCTGTTCATCCTCTTTGCAGACCTGACCCCGAAACGCATCGGTATGATTGCGCCAGAAGCTGTAGCTTTGCGTATCATCAACCCGATGCGCTTCTGTCTGTACGTGTTTCGTCCGCTGGTGTGGTTCTTCAACGGCCTGGCGAACGTGATTTTCCGCATCTTTAAGCTGCCAATGGTGCGTAAAGACGACATCACCTCTGATGACATTTATGCGGTGGTGGAAGCCGGCGCGCTGGCCGGGGTGCTGCGTAAGCAGGAACACGAGCTGATTGAGAACGTATTTGAACTGGAATCCCGTACCGTGCCCTCTTCCATGACGGGCCGTGAAAACATTATCTGGTTCGATTTACATGAAGATGAGCAGAGCCTGAAGAACAAAGTGGCGCAGCATCCTCACTCCAAGTTCCTGGTCTGTAATGAAGATATCGACCACATCATCGGTTACGTCGACTCCAAAGACCTGCTGAACCGCGTGCTGGCAAACCAGAGCCTGGCGCTCAACAGCGGCGTGCAGATCCGCAATACCCTGATTGTGCCGGACACCCTGACGCTCTCCGAAGCGCTGGAAAGTTTCAAAACCGCCGGGGAAGACTTCGCGGTGATCATGAATGAATACGCGCTGGTGGTGGGTATCATCACGCTGAACGACGTGATGACCACGCTGATGGGAGACCTGGTTGGCCAGGGACTGGAAGAGCAGATTGTTCAGCGTGACGATAATTCATGGCTGATCGACGGCGGTACGCCGATTGAAGACGTCATGCGCGTGCTGGATATCGACGAGTTCCCGCAGTCCGGTAACTACGAAACCATCGGCGGCTTTATGATGTTTATGCTGCGTAAAATCCCGAAACGCACCGACTCGGTGAAGTTCTCCGGCTACAAGTTTGAGGTGGTGGATATTGATAACTACCGCATCGACCAGCTGCTGGTGACGCGTATTGACAACAAGCCGACCGTACTGGTGCCGAAGCTGCCGGACGCGGAAGAGAAGGTGTCGGCGTAACGTTCCTGCCCCCACAAACATCAACGGCTCCCATCGGGAGCCGTCTTTTTAACTACCTACTGCATAGCACGTTGGTTAAGCCATCTCAGTTTGCAGACGCATAACCTGACGGTTGACTTCGGACATCACAGACAGGTGCTGTTTGTCCTTCACTTTTGGGACAAGGATCTTGCCCTTATCAAACTCAAAAGCGCCAACATCCTTGATGTACAACCGTCCACGGAACAGGATCTTCACGTACTTCGCCACCTGAAGCGGGTTGTAGCGTTGGAAAATTTTCATTCTTGTATCTCCTGCGAATCATACGCTCTTGCGGTGCCACAATCGGCCCGACTGTCCTGAGCGCAAATTTTGATGCCCAATGACTATAGACCAGAACTACGGTGTTACCCAGTGTGCATAAGTTTATTTACCGTTTGATTACAATTATTCAGAATAATCTTTGCAAAGCGTGATAGAGAGCAGTATAAGCCGTCGTTTTTTCATGGATATGTGCGTTCACCCGCAAACTGGCACTGGGATTGCGGGAAAACCACATTGATCGCACTTATGATTAAAAGCGTATGACCAAGTGGTCGGATCACCTGCAAACAATAAGGAAACGCCATGACCCTACGTAACATCCTTGCGGCAGCCTGCCTGCTGCTGCCCCTGTGGGCTTCCGCTCACAGCATTGAAAAAGGACAACGTGTACCGCCAGTCGGCATTGCTGACCGGGGAGAATTGATTCTCGACAATGATAAGTTTAGCTATAAAGCCTGGAATAGCGCGCAGCTCGCGGGCAAAGTGAGAGTTGTACAACATATTGCCGGTCGTACATCCGCAAAAGAGAAGAATGCCAACCTCGTGGAGGCGATCAAGGCCGCAAAATTCCCTCATGACCGCTACCAGACCACCACGATTGTGAACACCGATGATGCCATTCCTGGCTCCGGGATGTTTGTGCGCTCAAGCCTTGAGAGCAATAAAAAGCTCTACCCGTGGTCGCAGTTTATCGTCGACAGCAACGGCGTGACGCGTAAGGCCTGGCAGCTTGAGGAAGAGAGCTCCGCGATTGTCGTGCTGGATAAGGACGGCCGCGTGCAGTGGGTGAAAGACGGCGCGTTAACTCAGGAAGAGGTGCAGCAGGTTGTCGCCCTGCTGCACAAACTGCTGGCTCAGTAAAGAGAGACGCGGAAGCCGGGGTTGAGGAATGATTCGCGCGGGGTATAGTCCAGCGGCTTGCCCTGCCAGTCATGGACATGCGCCCCGGCGGCCGCGGCAACGGCATGGCCTGCCGCGGTATCCCAGACGTTGGTTGGCCCAAAGCGCGGATACAGCTGCGCCTGACCTTCCGCTACCAGGCAGAATTTCAGCGACGAGCCAATCGAGGTGGTCTGGTGTTCACCCAGCTGTTGCAGGTATTCCTCCAGCTCGCTGTCGCTGTGCGAGCGGCTAATCACCACCAGCGGTGGACGGGCATCGCGCACCTGGATCTGCTTGCGTACGCCGCACTCCTCCTTCCAGGCCTTCCCTTCTGCGGCGCTGTACATCACCTTCATTACCGGCGCGTAGACCACGCCGAGCACCGCTTTACCCTTCTCAATCAGGGCAATATTGACGGTGAACTCACCGTTGCGCTTGATGAACTCTTTTGTCCCGTCCAGCGGATCGACCAGCCAGTAGCGCTGCCAGTGCTGGCGCTCGTCCCAGCTTTGCGGCGCTTCTTCAGACAGAACGGGGATATCCGGCGTTAAGGCCTGCAGACCTTGCAGGATCACCTTATGCGCCGCGATATCGGCCGCCGTGACCGGGGAGTCGTCCGCCTTGCTGACGACCTCCATCGGTTTTACACCGTCATACACCTGCATGATGGCATCTCCCGCATCCCGTGCGAGCTGACAAATCTTATCTAGCATTTTCCACCTCTTTGTTAACGCAGTGAGGTTAACTCTTTGTTTTAGTTATATCGTAATGTGAACAATTCCGCTATCTGTGAAGCAATTCCGGTTTCAGGTCGCTTTTTTCTGTCAGGATTCACATTTCTGTAAGCAACAAACGATAGATACATACTCTTTTGTGGAACGGATCGAAAAAAGGACTCCTCTGATGATTAAGTTTAGTGCAACGCTTCTGGCGACGCTGATTGCAGCGAGCGTGCAGGCGGCGACGGTAGATCTGCGTATTCTGGAAACGACCGATCTGCACAGCAATATGATGGACTTCGATTACTACAAAGATACCCCTACGGAAAAATTCGGACTGGTACGTACAGCAAGTTTGATCAACGCCGCGCGGGGTGAAGTCAAAAATAGCGTGCTGGTGGACAACGGCGATCTCATTCAGGGCAGCCCGCTCGGCGACTACATGGCGGCAAAAGGTCTGAAGAAAGGCGAGATCCATCCCGTTTATAAAGCGATGAACACGCTGGACTATGCCGTCGGCAACCTGGGCAACCACGAATTCAATTACGGCCTGAAATACCTGCACGATGCGCTGGCCGGCGCGAAGTTCCCGTACGTTAACGCCAATATCATCGACGTTAAGACGCAAAAGCCGCTCTTTACCCCTTACCTGATTAAAGAGAGTGAAGTTGTCGATCGGGACGGTAAAAAGCAGACGCTGAAAATCGGCTATATCGGCTTCGTACCGCCGCAGATCATGACCTGGGATAAAGCCAACCTCGACGGCAAAGTGACCGTTAATGACATTACCGAAACCGCGCGCAAGTACGTGCCGGAAATGCGTGCGAAAGGTGCGGATGTCGTTATCGTGGTGGCTCACTCAGGCCTGTCAGCCGACCCGTACCAGGCCATGGCTGAAAACTCCGTTTATTATCTGAGCGAAGTCCCGGGCGTTGACGCGATCCTGTTCGGCCACGCTCACGCTGTTTTCCCGGGCAAAGATTTTGCCAGCATTAAAGGGGCGGATATCGAGAAAGGGACGCTCAACGGCGTGCCGTCGGTGATGCCGGGCATGTGGGGCGACCACCTTGGCGTGGTGGATCTGGTGCTAAATAACGACAGCGGCAGCTGGAAGGTGACGCAGTCAAAAGCCGAAGCGCGCCCAATTTACGACGCAGCCGCTAAAAAATCCCTGGCTGGTGAAGATAAAAAGCTGGTCGACGTGCTGAAGCACGACCACGACGCCACCCGCGAATTCGTCAGCAAGCCGATCGGCAAATCCGCCGACAACATGTATAGCTTCCTGGCACTGGTGCAGGATGACCCGACCGTTCAGGTGGTCAACATGGCCCAGAAAGCCTATGCCGAACACTTTGTTCAGGGCGATCCGGATCTGGCAAAACTGCCGGTGCTGTCTGCCGCTGCACCATTCAAAGTGGGCGGACGCAAGAACGACCCGGCAAGCTATGTTGAGGTCGAAAAAGGCCAACTGACCTTCCGTAACGCCGCCGATCTCTATCTATACCCGAATACCCTGGTGGTGGTTAAAGCCACGGGGAAAGAGGTGAAGGAGTGGCTGGAGTGCTCCGCCGGGCAGTTTAACCAGATCGATCCGAAGAGCAGTAAACCACAGCCGCTGATTAACTGGGACGGCTTCCGTACCTACAACTTCGACGTGATCGACGGCGTAAATTACCAGATTGACGTCACCCAGCCGGCGAAATATGACGGCGAGTGCCAGGCAATTAACCCGCAGGCCGAACGCATCAAAAACCTGACGTTCAACGGCAAGGCGATCGATCCGGATGCCACCTTCCTGGTGGTAACCAATAACTACCGTGCCTACGGCGGTAAGTTTGCCGGTACGGGCGATAGCCACATCGCTTTTGCATCACCGGACGAAAACCGCTCGGTGCTGGCGGCGTGGATCGGCGCGGAGTCGAAGAAGGCGGGCGAAATTCACCCGGCGGTGGATAACAACTGGCGTCTTGCGCCAATCCACAGCGATGCGAAACTGGATATCCGCTTTGAAACATCACCGTCCGATAAGGCCGCCGCGTTTATCAAGGATAAGGCACAGTATCCGATGAAGAAGGTAGCAACGGATGATATCGGGTTCGCGATTTATCAGGTGGATTTGAGCAGGTAGCGGTGATTGTGCCGGGTAAGGCGAAACCGCCACCCGGCTTTTACGCCGCACGCTCATCCCGATTCGCCATCACCTTCGGCGTATTGACTTCAATCCAGTCCGCCAGCGCGGCGACTTTCTCGCTCACCTCGATGCCCATCGGTGTCAGGCTATACTCGACGTGCGGCGGCACGACCGGATACGACACGCGATCGACAAACCCGTCCTGCTCCAGCGCCTGAAGCGACTGGGACAGCATCTTTTCGCTCACCCCGCCCATTTTATGGCGCAGCTCGCTAAAACGGTGCGTTCCTCCGCGCAGAGCCAGCAGGATCAGCACGCCCCAGCGGCTGGTAACGTGTTTAAGCACCTCCCGTGAAGGGCACTGTTCCGCGAAGAGATTGCCATCGCGCATTTGCTCGCTAAGCGTTGGGATCGTCTTTTTCATACTTACCTTTTTGTACGTACTTACTAAAAGTTAGCTATGGTGATAGTGTGCCACAACACCAGACAAACACGAAGGAGATTTATCATGATCGCGATTACCGGCGCTACCGGCCAGCTTGGCCAGCACGTTATTGAAGAACTGCTGAAAACCGTTCCAGCAAACCAGATTGTTGCCATTGTTCGTAACCCGGCGAAAGCTGAAGCGTTAAGCAAACAGGGTATTGTGGTTCGTCAGGCGGATTACACCGATGAGGCCGCCTTTACTGCCGCGCTGAGCGGCGTGGAAAAGCTGCTGCTCATCTCCTCCAGCGAAGTGGGCCAGCGCGCGACCCAGCACCAGAACGTTATCAACGCCGCCAAATCGGCAGGCGTGAAATTTATCGCCTACACCAGCCTGCTGCACGCGGATAAATCACCGTTGGGTCTGCACGTTGAACATGTCGCCACTGAAAAAGCGCTGGCGGCGTCCGGCATTCCTTATGCCCTCCTGCGCAACGGCTGGTACACCGAAAACTACCTGGCGAGCGCGCCGCCTGCGCTGGAACACGGCGTATTCCTTGGTGCCGCAGGCGAAGGCAAAATTGCCTCTGCCACCCGCGCAGACTATGCCGCGGCGGCAGCCAAAGTGATCGCTGAAGAGGGTCATGCGGGCAAGGTATACGAACTGGCAGGCGACCACGGCTGGACATTGAGCGAGCTGGCGGCGGAACTGAGCAAGCAGAGCGGTAAACCTGTGGCGTATCAAAACCTGAGCGAAGCGGACTTTGCAGCCGCATTGAAGAGCGTGGGTTTACCCGCCGGGCTGGCGGATATGCTGGCGGACTCCGACGTGGGCGCGTCCAAAGGCGGCCTGTTTGACGACAGCCGTACCCTGAGCAAGCTGATCGGCCGCCCGACCACACCGCTGGCGGAGAGCGTCAAAGCCATTCTGTAATTGTTACGGATTGGTTATTTTTTGTGGCATCCCCTCGGGTCATCTCTGATAATGTAGTGATGACCCATGAGGAGGCTCATCGTGCAAGGCGTACCGGAACAGTTTACTGACGAGAGAGACAGCGCGCGCTTTCGCCATCTGGCGCAGCTGCCGGGCCTTGAACTCTATCACGCGCATATCTCTGACTACGCCTTTGAGCCCCACACCCATGAAGCCTTCGGCATCGGCACCATCGAAACCGGCGCCGAACGCTTTCGCTATCGCGGCACCCAGCATCTCGCACCTGAAAAATCCGTTGTTACCATGAACCCGGACGAGATCCATACCGGGGAGTCCGCGACCGAAGACGGCTGGCGCTACCGGATGGTCTACATCGAACCCGATCTTCTGGAAGAGGTAACCGGCCTGCGCCACTGGTGGTTCAGCGACGTAACCCGTTACGACCCGCAGCGCTCTCAGCAGATCGGCAGGCTAATTTACGGCCTGTGGCATACGGACGATCCGCTGGCGCAAAAAGGCTTATTGCTGGATCTGATCGAGACCTTTCAGCCGCTAGCCCATCACGCGCCGGTGGTTCAGGAAGGCGCACACCGTTTCGAGCGCGTGCGCGAGTATTTGCACGACAACTATATGCACGCCCTGACGCTGGACGAACTGGCGAACGTTGTCTCGCTCAGCCCGTACCATTTCCAGCGCCAGTTCAAAGCCCATTTTCACGTTACGCCGCACCAGATGTTAATGGCCATCCGCCTGTGGCGCGCCAAGGCGTTTCTCACCCACGGTATGCCCGCCGCCGAAGTCGCCGCCGCAACGGGGCTGACCGACCAGTCGCATTTAACCCGCGCCTTCACCCGCCGCTACGGCATTACGCCCGTGCGCTACCAGAAACAGGTCGCCCGGCGCTAATGCGCAATCTCATACAATACGCGCGCGTTTCCCCCTTCTAGACTGAGTGCAGAGTAAATCAATGTGGATGGAAAAATGATTAGCGGCGTGTTGTATGCCCTGCTTGCAGGTCTGATGTGGGGGCTGATCTTTGTCGGCCCTCTGATCGTGCCGGAATACCCGGCGATATTGCAGTCTACCGGACGTTATCTGGCGCTCGGGCTGATTGCCCTTCCTCTGGCATGGCTGGGGCGTACGCGCTTGCGACAGCTCAGCCGTCAGGACTGGGGCACCGCGCTGGCGCTGACCATGATGGGCAATCTCATCTATTACGTCTGCCTGGCAAGCGCCATTCAGCGAACCGGAGCGCCGGTGTCGACCATGATTATCGGCACGCTGCCGGTGGTCATCCCCATCTTCGCGAATCTGCTCTATAGTCATCGGGACGGCAAGCTGGCGTGGTCGAAAATGATACCCGCCCTGGCCTGCACCGCCGTGGGGCTGGTGTGCGTCAATATCGCCGAGCTGCGCCACGGCCTGGCAGACTTCAGCTTATGGCGTTACGGTTCGGGGATCGTTTTAGCGTTCATCTCGGTCGCGTGCTGGGCCTGGTACGCCCTGCGCAATGCGCGCTGGCTGCGGGAGAACCCGGATAAACACCCGATGATGTGGGCAACGGCGCAGGCGCTGGTCACGCTCCCCGTCTCGTTAGTGGGGTATGCCGGCGCATGCCTCTGGCTGGGTCATCAGCAGCCGGAATTTGCCCAGCCCTTCGGGCCAAGACCCTGGGTCTTTATTGGCTTAATGGTTGCGATTGCGGTGCTGTGCTCCTGGGTGGGCGCGCTGTGCTGGAACATTGCCAGCCAGAAGCTGCCGACGGTGATCTTAGGGCCGCTGATTGTGTTCGAAACCCTGGCCGGGCTGCTGTACACCTTCCTGATGCGCCAGAGCGTGCCGCCGCTGTTAACGGCCTGCGGGATCGCGCTGCTGGTGGTGGGGGTGGTGATGGCGGTAAGAGCGAAGCCGGAAAAACCGAGGGTCGTTCCGGCTTCGGAGATGTGATTTTGCCGGGTGGCGGCTACGCCTTACCCGGCATGATGTTAAAACGTTTCCCAGTTCGCTTCAGACGCCGTCGCTGCTGGCTGCGTTTTTGGCACATAGGTTTTCACCGGTGCCGCTTTGACCGCCTGATTACGCGTTATTTTGAACACCGCTACCGCTTCGTTCAGGCGTGCGGCCTGATCTTCCAGCGCCGCCGCTGCCGCCGCAGACTCCTCCACCAGCGAGGCGTTCTGCTGGGTCACGCGGTCCATCTCGGCTACCGCCTGACCAACCTGGTCGATACCGCGGCTCTGCTCGTCAGAGGCAGAGGCAATTTCGCCCATGATGTCGGTCACGCGGGTAACCGCGTTAACGATTTCCGCCATCGTCGCGCCCGCTTCGTTCACCAGCTGAGAACCCGCGTTCACGCGCTCGCCGGAATCATCGATCAGCGCCTTAATCTCTTTCGCCGCCTGGGCGCTGCGCTGGGCAAGCGTGCGTACTTCTCCTGCAACCACCGCAAAGCCACGGCCCTGCTCACCCGCACGCGCCGCTTCCACCGCCGCGTTCAGCGCCAGAATGTTGGTCTGGAAGGCAATCCCGTCGATAACGTTAGTAATTTGCGCGATTTTGCTGGAGCTGGTGGCGATCTCGTCCATGGTGCGCACCACGCCTTCCACCACGTTACCGCCCTTCTTCGCGGTTGAGGAGGCATCCAGCGCCAGACGAGACGCCTGACGCGCGTTATCCGCGTTCTGCTTCACGGTGGCGGTCAGCTGTTCCATGCTGGCTGCCGTCTCTTCCAGAGACGCGGCCTGCTGCTCGGTACGAGAAGAAAGGTCGTTGCTGCCCGCCGAGATTTCACCCGCACCGGTATAGATGGTGTCTGCGCCTTCACGCACCACGCCCACGGTGTTCGCCAGCGAGGTTTGCATCTCCTGCACGTTGCGCGCCAGGATAGCCATTTCGTTTTTGCCTTCAGCCTGAATCGGCTGGGTTAAATCCCCTGCCGCGATGGCGCGGATATGGTTGATCACCTCTTCCAGCGGCAGCAGCAGCACCCGGCGCATGGCGATCCAACTGGAGATAATCACCGCAATGACGAGGATCATGACGGCAGAAAGGATCCACAGGATGCGCTTGTAGTCGCTTTCGTTATCCTGAATGCCTTTACTGGTGAGCGCAGCCTGCGCCTCGCGCCACTCGCGATAGACCTTTTGCATTGCCGTCTGCTTCTGTTCGGCATTCTGTTTGAACATATCTTCCAGGTTGCCCTGGCCCAGCAGAACGTTCATTTGCGTCAACGTGGCGGAGTAGATGCGGTACTGCTCTTCCAGCCGATCGGCCAGGTTCTCATCCAGACCCGGGGTATTCGGCAGGGCGTAGTATTTGTCGTAATGGACCTGTGCATTGGCCAGCAGATTTTTCGCGGTGTTAACAAGCTCGTTCAGCTGTCCGCCGTTAATCTGAGAGGCCATGCTGCTTTGCAGACGCAGCATCCCGCGGTTTAGCGTGACGCGCGCCTGGTTCAGGCTGATCCAGGCGTCGGTAAATTCCGCCACGTTCTGGCTGGAAAGCTGCGACACGGTGAAGTTGTCTTTATCGTTATTCAGCGCGTTGATAAAGATACCCGCGGAAATCACTTGCATGATGCCGAGCACAAGCAGCACCGAAATAAGAAGAGTAATGACTTTTATACGTTTAAACATGCGTTGCCTTTGTTATATGCAGGTTTGTCTGACGTGTATCTATCGGCACGCGCGGCGGGTTGTTTACTGTTTCTCCACCTTTAAAAACTTTCTAAACCACTTTCCTAAATCCATTCAGAGAGTTAAACGGGACATTTTTTTGTGATCCGCATCGCACTTTACCCCTTCCCTCTAAAGGGTTATAGCGCCGCCTTAAAGATGCATTTAAGATGCATTTAATATGCATCTTATATTCTTGATGACGAGGTAACTGATATGGCCTTTCGCGACCAACCCCTCGGCGAGCTGGCGCTCTCCATCCCTCGCGCTTCCGCGCTGTTCCGTAAATACGATATGGATTACTGCTGCGGCGGTAAGCAAACGCTGGCGCGAGCGGCCTCGCGCAAGGAACTGGACGTGGAGGCTATCGAAGCGGAGCTGGCGCTGCTGGCTGAACAGCCTGTTGAAAAAGACTGGCGCACCGCCCCGCTCACGGAAATCATCGACCATATCATCGTGCGTTACCACGACCGCCACCGTGAACAGCTGCCTGAGCTGATCCTGCAGGCAACGAAAGTTGAGCGCGTACATGCCGACAAGCCTTCCGTGCCGCGCGGTCTGGCAAAATACCTGACCATGCTGCATGAAGAGCTTTCCAGCCACATGATGAAAGAAGAGCAGATCCTCTTCCCGATGATTAAACAGGGAATGGGAAGCCAGGCGATGGGACCTATCAGCGTAATGGAAAGCGAGCACGATGACGCGGGCGAACTGCTGGACGTGATCAAACACACCACTAACAACGTCACACCGCCGCCGGAAGCGTGCACCACCTGGAAAGCGATGTACAACGGCATTAACGAGATGATTGACGACCTGATGGAGCACATCAGCCTTGAGAATAACGTGCTGTTCCCGCGGGCATTGGCGGGGGAATAAAAAAGCCCGGTGGCGCTAGCGCTTACCGGGCCTACAACGTCCTCGAACATAGGCCGGGTAAGCGTCAGCGCCACCCGGCAACATGCTTAACGCATGCCTGCCATCCGTTTCTTACCGATAAACAGCCAGCCCAGCCCCAGCGCGATAAACCACAGCGGCGTGACGATCAGCGCCTGACGGGTGTCATCTTCGAGCGTCAGCAGCACCAGCACGAACACGAAGAACGCCATGCACACCCAGCACATCAGCTTGCCCAGCGGCATCTTGTAGATCGACTTCTCATGCAGGTGCGGACGCTGTTTGCGGTACACGAGGTACGAGCACAGGATAATGGTCCAGACGAACATGAACAGGATCGCCGACACGGTGGTGATCATGGTAAACGCGCCAATTACGCTTGGGTTCACATAGAGCATCACCACACCACCCAGCAGGCACATGCAGGAGAAGGTCAGCCCTTTTGCCGGTACGGCACGCTTAGAGAGCTTGGCGAACGCGCTCGGCGCTACGCCCTCCTGCGCCAGACCAAACAGCATACGGCTGGTTGAGAACACGCCGCTGTTCGCAGACGATGCCGCAGAGGTCAGCACCACGAAGTTAATCAGGCTCGCCGCAGCAGGCAGCCCTACCAGCACGAACAGCTCAACGAACGGGCTCTTGCTGGGCACCACGGAGCTCCACGGCGTCACGGACATAATGATGATCAGCGCGAAGACGTAGAACATGATGATACGCACCGGTATGGAGTTGATGGCGCGCGGCAGGGACTTCTCCGGATCTTTGGTTTCCGCAGCGGTCGTTCCGACAAGCTCAATCCCCACAAACGCGAACACCGCAATCTGGAAGCCCGCAAAGAAGCCGCTGATGCCTTTCGGGAACCAGCCGCCGTCGTTCCACAGATGGGTGAAGGACGCCTGAACGCCCGTTGGCGACTGGAAGTGCGTCAGGACCATCACCAGGCCCACCACAATCAGCCCCACGATAGCGACAATCTTGATCATCGCGAACCAGAACTCCATCTCACCGAACATTTTCACGGTGGCGAGGTTGAGGCTCAGCAGCAGAATAATCACCGCCAGCGAGGCGACCCAGTCCGACAGCCCCGGGAACCAGAACTGCGCGTAAGCGGTAATCGCCACGACGTCCGCCATGCCGGTGACCACCCAGCAGAACCAGTAGGTCCAGCCGGTAAAGTAGCCCGCCCACGGGCCGAGCAGGTCCGACGCGAAGTCGCTGAAGGATTTGTATTCGAGGTTCGAGAGCAGCAATTCACCCATTGCGCGCATCACGAAGAAGAGCATAAAACCGATGATCATATAAACGAAGATGATCGACGGCCCGGCAAGACTGATGGTTTTGCCGGACCCCATAAACAGCCCGGTGCCGATGGCACCGCCGATGGCGATAAGCTGTATATGACGGTTTGTGAGATTGCGCCGTAGCGACTGTTCAGACGTCGCCTCTTCTGCAGCGGCGACTTTGACCTGATCTACCATGTAATTTTTCCTGTTTATGCCTGTCTGTGTTGTTAAGGCTCTTCTGGCCTTTAAAAACGTCAAATAAATGACGGTCCCTTCGTAAGGGTTTATCGATATTAGGTAAGAATCGGCGGGATGAATACTATGATTTAGATATTATGTTAATAATATGTTGAAAGTGAGTGTCATATCACTCATACAGCGCGAAACAGCTCACAAAAATACACGCAACAGTTTCGTTTGCAAGATAAAATGTTGATTCCGTCGTAACTATGGGTTTTATCACTATTTTCCTCTCCCCGGGCGGAGAGAGGAAATAAGAAAAGTCGATTACAGGATTTCCAGCAGCTCGACTTCAAATACCAGGGTGCTGAATGGCGGGATGGACGCGCCAGCGCCACGCTCGCCGTAAGCCAGGTTGTGCGGGATGGTCAGTTCCCATTTGGAACCCACTGGCATCAGGGTCAGGGCTTCGATCCAGCCCGCGATTACGCCGTTGACCGGGAACTCAGCCGGTTCGCCGCGCGCCACGGAGCTGTCGAACACGGTTCCGTCGATCAGCTTACCGGTATAGTGCACGCGAACGTGGTCGGTACGCGCCGGGATAGCGCCGTCGCCCTGGTTGATCACGCGGAACTGCAGGCCGGATTCGGTGCTGTTCACGCCTTCGCGCTCGCGGTTCTCTTCCAGATATTTCACGCCTTCGGCTGCCATCTCTTCGAAGCGCGCGCGACGCACAGCGTCAGCACGTTCGTGGATTTCACGCAGCGCACGATGCACAACGTCAACCGGAACGGCAGGCTGTTTGCCTTCCAGCGCATCAGCGATACCCGCCACCAGCGCTTCAGGTAACAGACCTTCCAGGCCGGATTCGCTCAGCTGCTGTCCTACCTGCAAGCCGATACCGTAACTTGCCTGCGCTTCGATAGTGTCAAAAGTCGGGGTGGTCATGGGTTTTCCTTCCATCACATTTAAAGTAGCGGGCAGCATATCAGCCATGCCCTTATGGGTAAAACTTTGTCTGAAGTTAAGGTGACAAACCGCGACGAAACAGAAACAATAGAGACAACCAGGATTAATCCCGAACTGATGTCACGGATGTCCGGTTTGCTACGTCGTTCAGGCAGTTAGCGAACTATACTTCGAAGCACAGGATATAAAAGACGCGGAGCAGGAGGAGAGCCATGCCCGGGCGATTTGAACTGAAACCTACCCTGGCGAAAATCTGGCAGGCGCCGGACAATTTTCGCATTATGGACCCGCTGCCTCCTCTGCACCGCAGGGGGATCATCATTGGTGCGCTGATGGTGATCGTGGGCTTCCTGCTTCCTTCCGGCGGTGATGATGTTGATACCGCGCCGGTCACCCGCAATGCGCAGCTGGATCTTCAGTCGCAAACGCGGCCGCAGTCTGACGCGCAGCCGATGCAGACGCAGCTGGTAACCCCGTCTAACGATCCAGGTCAGGTCGCGCCTGTTGAACCCGAACCCGTTCAGGATGAACAGGAGCAGGCCGCAGCGCCGTCTGAGCCGCAAACCCAGCAGCCGACCGGCATTGAGCAGCAGTGGCGTTCCTATCGCGTGGAGCCGGGCAAAACCCTGGCACAGCTTTTCCGCGACCACAACCTGCCGCCGACCGACGTGTATGCCATGGCAAAAGTGGAAGGCGCAGGTAAACCGCTGAGCAACTTACAGAACGGCCAGATGGTGCAGATTCGCCAGAACGCCAGCGGGGTGGTCACCGGTCTGACCATTGATACCGGAAATGGGCAGCAGGTGCTGTTTACCCGCCAGCCGGACGGCAGTTTCATCAGAGCACGTTAATGGCGTATGCCGGGTAAGGCGAAGCCGCCACCCGGCACTTTTGTTCTCAGGCACTCCGTTTATTCACCCACCAGATCCCCGTGCAGACCAGCACCAGCGCAATCGCGTATTTGATATCCAGAATGTTTTCGCCGAGGAAAATGGCGGAAAGCACCGTCCCTGCAACAGGAATGACAAAGTTGAACGGAGCAATCATGCTTACCCGGTTCACTTTCAGCAGCGCGCTCCACAGGGCGAACGCCACCGATGAGAGCAGCGTCAGATACCCCAGCACCGCAACGGCCTTCATGCTGTGCACTTCCAGCGTTCCGCCCGTGGCATAACCTCCCGCAACCAGCGCAGCCCCGCCTATCGCCAGTTGCCAGCCGGTCATCACCGTTGGGTCGACGGTCTGGGAAATACGTTTCCCGTAAAGCGTGGCGGCAGAGAGAATAAAAGCCGCCAGCACCACAAAACCGTCGCCTTTCCAGATAAACTGGAAATCGCTTAACCCACTGTGAAAGTTCACCAGCATCACCCCGGCAAACCCAAGAATACAGCCCAGCGTTTTGTTATAGCTGAGTTTGTCATTGTGGTAGATAAAGTGCGCCAGCAGTACGCTGAAGAAAGTCCCGGTGGCGTTCATGATTGAGCCGTTTACCCCCGTCGTGTAGGCCAGTCCTATATAGAAGAAAGTGTACTGACTGGTGGTCTGGGTCAGCCCGAGGATCGTGAGCTGGCCAAACTGCGCGGGCGTGAGCCTGCCAATCGGTTTGCGCTGGGCCAGCGCAAACAGCAGCAGCAAGGCACCGGCAAACAGAAAACGGTATCCGGCAAAAACGACTTTGGACGGAATATCATCGGTCGCGATCTGAAAGAGTTCGTAGCCATTTTTAATGGCCGGGTACGAGCTCCCCCAAAGCAGGCAGCAGAGCGTGGCGCAGGCGTAGGCCACATGTCGACGGGCAAAGACGGGCGTGGGCAGAGCGGTATCCATGACAAATCTCATAAATAAAATTGCGTTTCAATTTATTATCAGAGAATGCGTCAGGAATAGCTACCATACGAGATAAAAAGAGAATTTCCGGTAGCTTTAAATAGCAAAACGCCGGCACAAGGCCGGCGCTTCGACGCGAGCAGAGTAAAAAATTACTCAGCTACAACGTTAACAACCAGTTTAGCGAACACTTCGCTGTGAACCTGGAAGTCAACTTCGTGCTCACCAGTGGTACGCAGAACGCCGTTCGGCATGCGAACTTCGCTCTTAGCCACTTTAACGCCTGCTGCAGTAACTGCATCAGCGATATCGCGGGTACCGATGGAACCGAACAGTTTACCTTCGTCGCCAGCTTTGGAAGCGATGGTAACAGTGCCCAGTGCGTTGATTGCTTCAGCGCGAGCGTTAGCAGCCGCCAGAACGTCAGCCAGTTTGGCTTCCAGTTCAGCGCGACGTGCTTCGAAAAACTCTACGTTTTTCTTAGTAGCTGGAACAGCTTTACCCTGTGGAACCAGGAAGTTACGAGCGTAGCCCGCTTTAACGTTAACCTGATCACCCAGGCTGCCCAGGTTTGCTACTTTATCAAGCAGAATAACTTGCATTACCTTATCCTCTTAAAGTCGTATTAATGGACCGTGCCCGATTACTGATGACGATCAGTGTACGGCAGCAGGGACAGGTAGCGAGCGCGTTTGATAGCGCGAGCCAGCTGACGCTGATATTTTGCACGAGTACCGGTGATACGGCTTGGGACAATCTTACCGCTTTCGGTGATGTAGTTTTTCAGCGTTGCGATATCTTTATAGTCGATCTCTTGAACGCCTTCCGCGGTGAAACGGCAGAACTTGCGACGACGGAAATAACGTGCCATATGGCTAGTCTCCAGTATCTATCAAATCAATCTGCTCGGCATGCAGAACCATTTTGCTCAGGCCGTTCTTTGCCTTGTGGCAAGAGATGAACCCCTGAACGATTACTGCGCTACCGACCGTTAAACTGTGAGTAATGGCCTGGTTTTCGTGTCCGCTAATAATAACGGGCATTTGGCACCACGCCTGCCGGTGAAACCCGGCTTCCTCTTGCACAGAACGATGCTCAAGCACGAACTGGCAATGCGGAATTCCTGATGGACTGACCTTTCGAAGGGGAGCCCTGCATACGATGCCGGACAACGCCAGACGGTTGGTCATCAGAAATTACTCTTCAGAATCCCCAGCATCAGAATCATCTGCGGTTTCGTTTGCGAAATCATCGCGACGCTCACGGCGCTCGTCTTTCGCTTTAACCATCGGAGATGCTTCGGTAACTGCGTTTTTGGTACGCATAACCATGCTGCGGATAACGGCATCGTTGAAGCGGAAGGTAGTTTCCAGCTCATCGATCACTTCCTGCGGCGCTTCAACGTTCATCAGAACGTAGTGTGCTTTGTGCAGTTTGTTGATCGGGTAAGCCAGCTGACGGCGGCCCCAGTCTTCCAGACGGTGGATCGTACCATCTGCACCAGTGATGGCAGCAGAGTAACGCTCGATCATACCCGGAACCTGTTCGCTCTGGTCAGGATGGACCATAAAAACGATTTCGTAATGACGCATCGAATTGCTCCTTACGGATTATTCAGCCTCCTGTCTGGGTCAGCCGAGGCCCGGGGAGGCAAGGAACGTGTTAAAGGTCGGCTGAAAAATTGACGCGTCATAATACTTGCCCCCCCCAGGAAACTCAAGCTGATTGCACAAATAATTCGCACAAAGCGTAAAGCTGGTCTAAGTGGGTGATTTAAAATTAATCGCATCAGGAAGCGTTGTTTTTTTGAACAACTGCATCAGAAATGGTCACGCATCCCCGCCGGAGGAATGATTACACTTTAATCAGAGATCAACTGAATTAAAGAAGGAGTATTTCCCTCACACAGCACGCAGTCGTGGAGCGCAATCATGAAAAAAATCGCAGTAGCCATAATGGCGGTGCTTTTGCTCAGTGCAAACGCGATGGCAGCCATCAAAATAGACGGCCGGCAGGCCAGAAACATGGATGATGTGCACAGCTTGGGCGTAATCTATATCAATCATAATTTCGCCACTGAAAGCGAAGCAGATCGGGCACTAAATGAAGAGACCGATGCCCAGGGCGCAACCTATTACCACGTGATGTTAACCCGTGAGCCCGGCAGCAACGGCAATATGCACGCCAGTGCAGATATCTACCGGTAACCCTTAACGCTAGCACCAGGAAAGCCAACAACGAGAACATAGCCATAGTTGACGTTGCCCCCTGTCCGGGGGCTTTTTTTGTGAATGGCTCCGGAATACCACCGGTTACAACTGTTTTTCGGTATTCCAGAGCACTTATTCACTTCTGCCCGTAGTAGGCATTCGGGCCGTGCTTGCGCATGAAATGCTTGTTCATCAGGTAATCGTCAATGCCCTGAAGCTGTGGGTTGATGCCGCGGGCAATCCACGCCATGCGCGCCACTTCCTCCATGACAACCGCATTATGAACGGCGTCGTGGGCATCTTTACCCCAGGAGAACGGACCGTGCTGATACACCACAATCCCCGGCGTATGCAGCGGTTCAGTTTCACCCAGCGTTTCGATGATGACCTTCCCGGTGTTGAGCTCGTATTCGCCTTCCACTTCAGCCTGCGTTAATGCGCGCGTGCAGGGGATGTCGCCAAAGAAGTAGTCCGCATGCGTTGTTCCCAGCGCCGGAATCGCCAACCCCGCCTGTGCCCAGGCGGTGGCGTGCGTGGAGTGGGTATGCACAACGCCACCCAGCGATGGATAACGCTGGTACAGCGCCAGATGGGTCGCCGTATCAGAAGAAGGACGCCATTTGCCCTCAACGACGTTTCCTTCGAGGTCGACCACAACCATATCGTCCGCTTTCATGGTTTCATACGCCACGCCGCTCGGCTTGATCACAACCAGACCTTGTTCTCGGTCGATGGCGCTCACGTTGCCCCAGGTGAACGTTACCAGGCCATAGCGCGGCAGATCCATATTGGCCTCAAAGACCTGCTGTTTCAGCTTAAGCATGTTCAGCCTCCAGTAACCCCGCGCGCGCCATACGCTCGCGCACCCAGTCCCGCGCTTTTGCCACTTCCGCAGCCGGATCGTCTGACGTTTCGCTCCACATCTCAATCAGATAAGGCCCGCAATACCCTGTCTGTTTGAGCGTCTCGAAGCACCGTTCGAAATCCACCACCCCGGTGCCGAACGGTACGTTTTTAAACACGCCAGGGCGGGTATCTTTGACGTGCACCGCCACGATATGCCCGATGCCCGCCCGCAGCTCCATCTGCACGTCGTTATCCCAGGCCGACAGATTGCCGATATCCGGATAAAGCTGGAACCAGGGGTTATTCAGATAGTGCGCATAGCCCAGCGCCTTGCTGATGGAGTTCATCAACGGGTAGTCCATGATCTCCATCGCCAGCGTGACCTGCGCGCGGCTTGCCATCTCAACGCTCTCTTTCAGGCCGTCACGGAAACGACGGCGCGTTTCGTCGTTGGCTTCCTGATAGTAGACGTCGTAACCCGCCAGCTGGATCACGCGGATGCCGACATCCTGCGCAAAACGAATGGCTTTGCGCATGATCTCCAGCCCTTCAGCGCGCACGGCATCGTCTTCACTGCCGAGCGGAAAACGGCGGTGGGCGCTCAGACACATGGACGGCACGCGCACGCCGGTTTCGGCAATGGCGCCCACCAGCGCCAGGCGCTGCTCGCGACTCCAGTCCAGGCGAGAAAGGCGCACATCCGTCTCATCCACGGACATTTCGACAAAATCGAAACCCAGCTGTTTTGCCAGCCGTAACCGCTCCAGCCAGCACTCCCCTGCAGGGAGTGCCTTTTCATAGATGCCAAGCGGGACCTGTTTTGACAACATACCCGCTCCTTAACCCCAAAGCTGAGCGATTGAGCGTTTGAACTGACGCGCCGCTTCCACCGGAGATGCCGCGTCGCGAATGCTGCGGCCAGCGATAAAGACGTGAATAGGGATGCCCTGGAACAGCGGCAGATCTTCCAGCGCCAGGCCACCGGTGACGGTGACTTTGAAGCCCATATCCGCCAGACGCTTAATCGCGCTGATATCCGCTTCACCCCACGCCACGCCTGCGGCTTGCGCATCGCGGCTGCGGTGATAAACCACCTGCTGGATGCCCGCATCGCGCCACTCCTGCGCCTGCTCCCAGGTCCAGAAGCCGGTCAGTTCAATCTGCACGTCGCCGTTAAACTCTTTTGCCACGTCCAGCGCGCCTTTGGCGGTGTTGATATCCGCACAGCAGATCACGGTGACCCAGTCGGCGTTGGCTTCAAAGCACATGCGGGAAAGGATTTTGCCTGCGTCAGCAATCTTGGCATCCGCCAGCACGATTTTGTGCGGATAGAGCGCTTTCAGGTCACGAACGGCGCGCACGCCTTCGCCCACGCACAGAATGGTCCCCACTTCGATGATATCCACCTCTTCCGCAATCAGGCGGGTGGTTTCGTAAGCGTGAGACAGCGTCTGGTTATCCAGCGCAACTTGCAACATTGGTAATGACATGTTCAATTCCTCTTAAACGGCCGCCGCAGTGGCGTTATCAATTAAATCCAGCACTTCCTGCGCGGTGCGGCAGGCGCGTAAACGGTCAAAATTGGCTTCGTCATCAAACAGGTTGACGATCTGCATGATGCCCACCTCCTGGTGGGTGTTGGCATCAACGGCCGCCATGGTGATGAGAATGTCGACCGGGTCGTTATCTTCGTGGTTGAACACCAGCGGCGTTTTCAGCGTCACCAGTGCAAAACCGGTTTTCTTGACGCCCTCTTCCGGGCGGCCGTGCGGCATGGCCAGGCCCGGCGCAATCACGAAATAGGGGCCGTGCTGCGCCACGCCATCCAGAATGGCCTGGTAATAGCGCGGCTCGACAACGTCCGCCTTAACCAGCAGATCCACACTCAGCTTCACCGCTTCCTGCCAGGTGCTGGCGTCGGCCTGTAAAAGGATGGCGTTATTCTCTGCCAGCGAATCACGTAGTTTCATGTGGCGTCCTTACTTCACGTCTTGTGGGAAGTGTTCTTTGATCACTTCCAGCAGTTTTGGCCCGAAATCCGCAGGCGACAGCATGTTGCGCACGCCTACCACATATTTGTTGCCCGACACGCTAATCTCACCGGCAATATGAGTTGAAGCGATGATGATGTCCGCGCCGTTCAGTTCACTTTTGTATTCACCCACTGCGCAGCTGTTCACCGTGTGGTCGATGTTTGACTGGGTCAAAAACTGGTCCACTTTCATCTTCATGATCATGGAGCTACCTTGCCCATTGCCACACACAGCCAGGATACGTACGGTCATAATCGAAACTCCTTAATGAGCAGACACTTCTGCTGTTTGTTTTTCCGCATCTTCTTCAGCTCGCAGCGAACGGCCAGCGAAGAACATATAAGCCAGAGCAATCAGGATGATGACGGCCATAAAGGCCAGACCGACGGAGGCAAAGCCCTGCATCATCGGCGGTGCCAGAATTGACCAGTCCGCCATGCCCATCCAGGCGCTCATACCGGTGAGCTTGACCGCCCACACGCAACCGAAGATTTCCACCATGCCCATCACCAGGCAGATCTTGAGCGCCGCGCGCCAGCCGCCGAAGTGGTTCGCAAACACGCCAATGGTGGCGTTGGAGAAGAACATCGGGATAAAGCCAGGAATGATCAGGATTGAGGAGCCGCAGCCCACCAGGATGCCCACCGCAATCAACTGGCCGATGGTGCCCCACATAAAGCCCCAGACGACGGCGTTTGGCGCAAAGCTATAGATAGCCGCACAGTCAATCGCCAGTACCGCACCAGGGATCAGGCGCTGAGAGATGCCGTTAAAGGCTTCCGACAGCTCGGCGACGAACATACGCACGCCCTGAGTGATGATGAAAATCGCTACCGCGAAGGAGAAACCGGTCTGCAGGATATAGACCGTCCAGTGGGTTTTACCCGCCATCGCCTGCACGACGTCAATGCCGAAAGAGAGCAGAATGGCGCCGAAAAAGAGGGTCATCACAATCGCGGTGGAGACGATGTTGTCGTGGAAGATATTCAACCAGCCAGGCAGTTTGAGGTCTTCGACACTCTCCTCTTTTTTGCCCAGGTACGGCGCAACTTTATAGGCAATCCAGGCGGCAAACTGCTGCTGGTGACCGATGGAGAAACCACAGCCGTCGGTCACGATCTGCGTTGGCTTGTACATCATGTTGGAGGTGATACCCCAGTAGAGCGAGACCAGCACCGCGGTGCAGATAATCGTGGTCCACATTGGGTAACCGAAGATATAGAGAGAAACCGCGATCAGCCCCGCCTGCTGGAACATGATGTGCCCGGTGAGCATGATGGTGCGAATGCCGGTAATGCGGCGCAGGAGCACGTATATGATGTTCAGCGCCAGCGCGAGCAGCACCGCATACCCCACCCAGCTATAAGCATCACCCATGCGATCGATGGTCGCCATCATTGAGGCGTAGGTATCAGAGATAGCGCCGTTGATGCCATACACTTCCGACATTTTGGCGACGACCGGCTTAAACGTGCTGGTCAGAATGCCTGACCCCGCCTGCAACAGCATGAAACCGATAATGGTTTTGATGGTGCCTTTAATAATCACGCTGACGCTTTTGCGCAGCAGGATGTACCCCAGGCACGTCACGATACCCAGCAACAGCGGGGCGTTGGTCATTACCTGATTAAAGAAAACGGTAAAGACGTTGTAGAGGATCTCCATAACTCTCTCCAGAAATGAGAACACAAGGGGCAATCCCTGTGCGGTTGGTGCCATCACTCTATTAATCACAAATAATCATCACAAGATTGCATTTGATTATTTGTGACGCATCACGCAATTTATTTCCATGCTGTTAGTAATGATTTTCACTACCGCACCACAAAAATAAATTAATCCTTATAATTCATCAAATTAATGTTTAATGCAGGATAATCTAACAAGTAAAGAGTGGAGAGTCCGTGAAGTTGCGCAGATAAAATTCCGCATTTTCACCATTGCAAAGCACGTCAAATAGTGCCAGCATTAATCATAGCGAATCACTATGTGATTACTTTTGATTAAACCAGGAGTCAAAACGATGAGTAAAGTGAAAACCATTACCCGTGAATCATGGATTCTGAGCACCTTTCCGGAGTGGGGTAGCTGGCTGAACGAAGAGATCGAGCAGGAACAGGTTGCTCCTGGCACGTTTGCAATGTGGTGGCTGGGCTGCACCGGTATCTGGCTGAAATCTGAAGGCGGCGCCAATATCTGCGTCGATTTCTGGTGCGGCACCGGCAAACAGAGCCACGGCAACCCGCTGATGAAAAAAGGCCACCAGATGCAGCGTATGGCCGGCGTGGAAAAGCTCCAGCCGAACCTGCGCACCACGCCGTTTGTGCTTGATCCTTTTGCCATTCGCCAGATCGATGCCGTGCTTTCTACTCACGATCACAACGACCATATCGACGTGAACGTGGCGGCAGCGGTGATGCAAAACTGCGCGGACGACGTACCGTTTATCGGGCCGCAAACCTGCGTAGATCTCTGGATTGGCTGGGGCGTGCCGAAAGAGCGCTGCATCGTGATGAAGCCTGGCGACGTGGTGAAAATTAAAGACATTGAAATCCACGCGTTGGATGCCTTTGACCGTACCGCGCTGATTACCCTGCCGGCCGACCAGAAGGCTGCTGGGGTACTGCCAGACGGCATGGACGAGCGTGCGGTGAATTACCTGTTCAAGACGCCGGGCGGCTCCCTGTATCACAGCGGTGATTCCCACTACTCTAACTATTACGCGAAGCACGGCAACGAACATCAGATTGACGTGGCGCTGGGCTCGTACGGGGAAAACCCGCGCGGTATTACGGACAAAATGACCAGCGCCGATATGCTGCGCATGGCGGAAGCGCTCAACACCAAAGTAGTGATCCCGTTCCACCACGATATCTGGTCAAACTTCCAGGCCGACCCGCAAGAGATCCGCGTGCTGTGGGAGATGAAAAAAGACCGCCTGAAGTACGGCTTCAAGCCCTTTATCTGGCAGGTAGGCGGTAAGTTCACCTGGCCGCTGGACAAAGACAATCTCGAGTATCACTACCCGCGCGGCTTCGATGATTGCTTCACCATTGAGCCGGATCTCCCGTTCAAATCCTTCCTCTGATTGTGAGGCCACATCGCCAGACCCTGTGTCTGGCGATTTCATATTTATTTTAGTAATTTCACGCTATTTCAAATATCATCTTTTCAAATCAATTCTTATCGGAATAGCTCATGACGGAAGCGCAACGGCATCAAATTTTACTGGAACTCCTGGCGCAAACAGGGTTTATCACCGTCGAGAAAGTGATCGAACGTTTAGGGATCTCCCCCGCCACCGCGCGGCGAGACATCAACAAGCTGGATGAGAGCGGCAAGTTGAAAAAAGTCCGCAACGGCGCAGAAGCCATCAGCCAGCAGCGTCCACGCTGGTCGCCGATGAATATTCATCAGGCGCAGAATCACGATGAAAAAGTACGGATTGCCAGAGCGGCGTCGCAGCTGGTGAACCCCGGTGAGAGCGTCGTCATCAACTGCGGCTCCACGGCGTTTTTGCTGGGCCGTGAAATGTGCGGCAAGCCGGTGCAAATCATTACCAACTATTTGCCGCTGGCTAACTACCTGATCGATCAGGAACATGAAAGCGTGGTGATCATGGGCGGCCAGTACAACAAAAGCCAGTCCATCACGCTCAGCCCGCAAGACAGCGAAAACAGTCTCTACGCCGGGCACTGGATGTTTACCAGCGGCAAAGGCCTGACCGCTGACGGCCTGTATAAAACCGATATGCTGACCGCGATGGCGGAACAAAACATGCTCAACGTGGTGGGCAAGCTCGTTGTGCTGGTCGACAGCAGCAAAGTCGGTGAACGCGCAGGCATGCTGTTCAGCCGCGCAGAACAGATCGACATGGTGATCACCGGCAAAGGGGCGAACCCCGAGATCCTCCAGAAGCTGGAAGATCAAGGGGTGAAAGTCCTGCGCGTTTAAAGATGCTTGCGGAAAAACGCCACCGTGGCGTCCAGCGCCGCTGGCGTGATGCGGTGGCGGACGCCTGACTCCCACAAACAGGTCAGATTAGCGTCCAGTCCTTCATTCTTTAACGCCTGCTGCAGGCGGAAGGTTCCATCGGGCGGGACAACATCGTCCGCATCACCATGCCATAGCAGCAGCGGGCGATCGGCCAGACGCGGCAATGCCCGGGTCACTTCCCACTCTGCCAGCATCGGCGTAATTTCCGTTAAATCCTGAGGGGGGAAAAGCGTCTTCGCCAGCGAGGTAAAATAGCCCGAGCCCATCAGACAGGCGACAGACCGCACGTCAGGATGATGCGTCATAATCCCCAGCGCCGTCATGCCGCCCATCGACGCCCCGGCCACCGCCAGCCGATTATCGGCCACCAGCCCTGCCTCATAGAGCGCATCGCGCAACCCGGCAAACTCGGTCAGGCTGCCGTGCAGAATGTGCCAGAACTGCCCCAGTCGCGCCCGCTCATTGCCCGTAAAGCGCGCGCCGTGGTCAGGCGCATCCGGCATTACCACGCGAAAACCCGCCTGAGCCAGCGCCACTGCAAAATAACTGTAAACCAGTTTCGATGAGGTAAACCCATGATAAAAAACCACAACAGGCAGCGATTTATCACGTTTCCCTGCCGGCACAGCGTGTAAAATTTCATGGTCGCCGAGATGGCGTATTTCAATTTCAATCATTGTCGACCCTGTACGAATGAATGATTCATAATGTTGAGAACTGGATTACGGTTTGACGCTATTTTCATTCGAAAATTACGTTCCAGATAACACTTCGGGAACATTCCCCCAAAACTAAATTCGCAGACAACTACACTATGGCTAACAGGAAACGAGATATGGTTATGCACAGGTTTGCTGCTTTATTGCTGGTGTTTCTGCTCAGCGGCTGTAGCGCACTGCAGGGTACACCGCAACCCGCTCCCCCGGTTGCCGATCATCCGCAGGAGATTCGTCGTAATCAGACGGAAGGATTACAGCGAATGGGCACCGTCTCCGCGCTCGTTCGCGGTTCGCCGGATGATGCAGAAGACGCAATAAAGGCACAAGCCGTCGCTGCCAAAGCAGATTATTACGTCATTATTATGATCGACGAAACCATCATAACGGGACAGTGGTATTCACAAGCCATTTTGTACCGGAAATAATGGTTTACCTTTGAACGACATTTACACTGCTTTGCGTCCATAGACATTTTCCTGTCCACAATAAACTCCATGCCAGCGACAAGGAATGGGAGTTTATTCGCGAAGGATTGCCCGGCGGATACCGGAAATATGTGAAATGGAGCTGACGATGAAACGAACTCTTGCTTTGACCTCTCTGTTGCTCTCTGCAGGCCTGGTGAGCACCACCGCGCAGTCAGCAGAATTCGCCAGTGCGGATTGCGTAACAGGTCTGAATGAAATAGGCCAGATCTCCGTCAATAACATTCCGGGGAGCCCGCAAGACGTTGAACGTATCGTGGCATTAAAGGCCGATGAACAGGGCGCGTCATGGTATCGCATCATCCAGATGCAGGAAGATAACCATATCGACCAGTGGCGGGTACAGGCCATTCTCTACGTATAAATCCTTCCTGATAAAAGCCACTTATTTTTAGTGGCTTTTCGTTTTTGCAAATTTTTTATCTAATTTAAAACCACTCTAAAACAATAATATAACATTTTGTTACATTAATTCAGTAAACGTAATCTCCGCTCTGCCGTTGAAGAACCATACCTTTTCAATGATGAGCAATTTATGATCAATGTTTTCCGCCGTGCGGGCCTTGGAACAAAGCTGTCGCTGCTGACGGGCGTCAGTGTCGCCACGCTGTTTCTGCTTTTCACTTTCCTGCTCAGCCAAAAAGCCAGCCAGCAGCTTGAAGCCCTCGCGGTAGAAGATCTGCATAATCAGTCCACCGGTATGGTCGACATGGTGCAGATGTTTAATACCAGCCTGAGCGAAGAAGTCGAAAGCTACACCAGACTGTTTACGACATTTCTGCCTCAGCCGTTTAGCGTCGATACTCAGCAGACCCGGACCATAAACGGGCTCGCCGTTCCCCTGCTGAAAGGGGGCGACGCTGAACTCCATGAAAATACAACGTTTTCTGATGATTTTCTGAGCCGTACGGGAGCGATCTCAACGCTGTTTGTTCGCAGTGGTAACGACTTCATTCGCGTTGCCACCTCCCTGCGCAAAGAGAATGGCGATCGCGCTATGGGGACGGTTCTGGACACGAGCAGCCCGGCGTTTGCCTCCGTCACGAAAGGCGAGGTGTACCGCGGCCTGGCGCTCCTGTTTGGCAAGCGCTACATAACCCAGTACCAGCCCGTGAAGAACAGTGAAGGTCAGGTTATCGGGATCATCTTCGTTGGGGTGGATATCACTCACTCCTGGAATGTCATGCGCGAGAAAATCCTCAACCGCCGCCTGGGCGAGAGCGGGCACTTCTTCGTGCTGGACCGCAGCAACGGCAAAACGCGCGGTCAGTATCTGTTCCACGCCAGCGAAGAGGGAAAACTGCCGAAGTGGGATAGCGCCACCCAACAGCAGCTGTTGAGCGATTCCTCAGGCTCGCTGGAACGCGTAAGCGACGACGGTCGCACGCTGAAAATGGCCTATACGCCGCTGCCCGGCTGGAACTGGACCATCGTCGGTGAAGTGGATAAATCAGTCCTGCTCTCAAGCGTTAACGCTATGCGCGACCGTTTCCTGCTGGCCGGCGTAGCGTTGTCTGTCCTCTTCGCGGGCCTGTTTGTGATACTTATTCGCCGGATGCTGACCCGTCCGCTGCGTAACGTGATTGACCTTGCCCGCCAGTATGCCGCGGGCGATCTACGCTCCAGCCTGCCCGTGACCCGCCAGGACGAGGTTGGCCAGCTGATTGAAGCCATTAACGGTATCGGCGATGGGCTACAAAAAATTGTCCTGCAGGTCCGCGAGGCCGCGGGCGAGATCCATCTGGGCACCAATGCGCTGGCCTCCGATACCGGAGACATCTCCGAGCAGATCAACAAGCAGGCCAGCAGCGTTGAGGAGACCTCCGCCAGCATGGAGCAACTGGCCGCGACCGTGCAGCAAAATGCCGCCAACATGGAGCAAACGCAGCAGCTGGTAGGTGAAACCTCGCGCGCGGTTCATCAGGGTGGTGAAACGGTGACCCATGCGGTTGCCACCATGGACGACATTCGCGAAGCGTCAAAACGTATCGAAGACATCACCCGCGTGATCGAGTCCATCGCGTTCCAGACTAATATTCTGGCGCTGAATGCGGCGGTAGAAGCGGCACGCGCAGGCGAGCATGGAAAAGGTTTTGCTGTGGTCGCGCAGGAAGTTCGCGCCCTGGCAGGTCGAAGCGCCAACGCGGTGAAGGAGATTGAACATCTGATTGGCGATACCCTGCGAAAAGTGGGCGAAGGCCACGCGCTGTCTGAACAGACGCGTCTGGCGATGGATTCCATCATCGTTCATATCGACAACATCAGCCAACTGGTCACGGAGATTAACCACGCGTCACGCGAGCAGTCCGCGGGGATCGGCCAGGTCAATCTTGCCATGACCCACATTGGCGAAGCGTCGCATATCAATGCCGATCGCATCTCACGCAGCGAGCAAACCGCACGCACGCTGCGCGAGAAAGGGTCACACCTTACCCAGCTGGTCAGCCTGTTCCAGCTTAAACGCTAGCCAACCCTGCCCGTGGCGCGCAGCAGCAGATCGCTTTGCACCTGCACATTCATGAGCGTACCGCCACGGGTATCCAGCATCATGCGGCACCACGCCTGCGCCACGGGCGGCGATGCGTGCCGCAGCATCTGGCTGCCGGCCCCCAGCAAAAAGAGCTGCTGAGCGATCTCCCTCCCCTGCGCCTCCTGCGGTTTACGCAGCTTTTGCTGAAGCTGCCGCCAGCTGCGGTCAAAGTGTCTGTCCTGTCCTTTGACCTGGGCAAACTCGTCGGCAAGCAGGTCGTGGATACCTGACTGCTTTGCCAGCACCCGCAGCACGTCCAGGCACATGATATTGCCCGATCCTTCCCAGATGCTATTCACCGGCATCTCGCGATACAGGCGTGGAAGTTCATTCTCCTCGCAGTACCCGACGCCGCCGAGTGCCTCCATCGCCTCCGCCACGAACGGAATGCCCGCTTTGCACACGCTGAATTTTGCGGCCGGGGTAAAAAGCCGCGCCCAGGCGGCCTCCTGCGGGTCGGTGCGGTTATCCCACGCCCGGGCCAGACGGAACAGCAGCGCCGTGTGCCCCTCCAGCACCAGCGCCATACGGCTTAGCACTTCACGCATTAGCGGCTGATCGATAAGATTTTTGCCGAAAGTCTGACGCTGATGGGCGTGGTACAGCGCCACGGAAAGCGCCCGGCGCATTAGCCCGTGGCTGCCCAGCGCACAGTCGAAGCGCGTCAGCCCGCCCATCTTCAGGATTTGCCGCACGCCTTCTCCCTCTTCACCCAGCAGCCAACCGGAGGCATCGAGGAACTCCGCCTCGCTGCTAGCGTTCGAGCGGTTGCCGAGCTTGTCTTTCAGACGTTCCAGCCGTACGGCGTTGCGCTGTCCGTCGGGTAAGAAACGCGGGACAAAGAAGCATGACAAACCGCCTTTCGCCTGCGCCAGCACCAGATGCGCATCGCTCTGCGGCACGGAGAAAAACCACTTGTGGCCCACCAGACGGTAGCTGCCGTCGCTGCATTTTTCCGCTCTGGTGGTGTTGCTGAGCACGTCCGAGCCGCCCTGCTTTTCCGTCATTCCCATGCCGATCAGCAGGCCGCGCTTTTGCCCACCCGGCGCGAGATGGGGATCGTAACGGTCGCTCATCAGCGGCGTTAACCATTCATGAAACGGTTTGGGCAGCGACTGCTGCAACAGCGGCGTGGCGGCGAAGGTCATGGTCACCGGGCATAACGTCCCCGCTTCTACCTGAGCATGGAGCACGAAGCGCGCGGCCCTGGCGACGAAAGAACCTTTTCGTGCCTCTTCCTCCCATGCCAGATTATGTACCCGGTTAGCGCAGAGCCCCTGCATCAGCAGGTGCCATGCCGGATGAAAGCGGACGTCATCCAGCCGCTCTCCCGTGGGGTCGTAGCGTAATAGCTCCGGCGGATTCACGTTCGCCAGCCTGCCCAGCTCCAGCGACTCCGCCGTGCCTAACTGTTGTCCAATGCTGGCAAGAAGATCCATATCCCACTCGGCACCCTCGCGCGCAACCGCGTCGCGCAGGGCGCAGTCAGAGAGGAAAAGGTTGCTGTTAGAGAGTGGGGCTGGTTGATTAAAAACGGTATGGGTCTGCCAGTGCATGCTGTCTCCCTCCTTCAGTGGCAATGAAGGTAAGTATGGACAGACCGTATGAACGCTGCATGGGAGTGAGGTCACACGATGGCGATCCCGCTGATATCATTCGTGAAATAGCTCACAGAACATAAGAATAAACTATTTCATTACTTCTCTTATGTTGAATAATTTATTCTTAACCCGTCTTTGTGAGGATCGTTATGCAACAGGATGCGCACAAGCGAGCATTAATTGCAGGCTCCATTGGTAACTTTATCGAATGGTATGAGTTTGCGGTCTACGGTTTTCTGGCGACCGTGATTGCGAAGAACTTCTTCCAGCTTGAGGGAGAGGCGGGACTGACCAGTCTGATCCTCACCTGGGCCTCGTTTGCCATTGCCTTCTTCTTCCGTCCGCTGGGGGCGGTGGTATTTGGCCGCATTGGTGACAGGATAGGCCGAAAACCGACGCTGATTATTGTGCTGGTGCTAATGACGCTCGCCACCACGGCCATCGGCATCGTGCCCGTCTACGCCAGCATCGGCATTGCTGCACCGCTGATCGTTACGCTGCTGCGCATCCTGCAGGGCCTGTTCGCGGGCGGCGAGTACGGCGGTGCGGTCTCACTGATGACGGAATTCGCCCCGCGCGGCAAGCGCGGTCTGTACGGCGCGTGGCAGTCCTTTACCGTGGCGCTCGGGCTGCTAGCAGGCGCAGGTATTGTCGCGCTGCTCTCCGTCCTCCTCACGCCTGAAGCCCTGCACGACTGGGGCTGGCGCATTCCTTTCTTCCTGGCGCTGCCGATGGGCGTGGTCGCGCTGTGGCTGCGGGTGAGCATGGAAGAGACGCCGAGCTTTGTGCAGCAGAAGGAAAAAGCGGTCATTGCTCAGGCCAGTACTTCCGCCACGCTCAAAACCATCCTGATGGGCATTGGCCGCGTGATGGTCTGGTCCGCGGCGGGGTATACCTACCTCGTGATCATGCCGACCTATCTGCAGTCGGCGCTGCACACCGGGTTTAATCAGGCGCTGCTGATAGCGGTGATTTCTAACATTGGGTTTGCGCTCACCATCATTCCGTCGGGAATGCTGAGCGACAGGATCGGGCGGCGAACGGTGATGATTATCGCCACCGTGCTCCTGCTGATCCTCGCCCTGCCGCTGTTGAAAATTTTGCAGGCGGAATCCAGTACGCTGGCGGTCAAAGCGATTGTGGTGCTGATTGCGGGCGGTCTGGTGGGCATGCTGGCGGGGCCGGGGCCGGCGATGCTGTCTGAGATGTTCCCGACGCGCGTGCGCTATACGGGACTGGGGCTGGCCTATTCGTTATCGAACGCGATTTTTTCGGGCTGTGCGGGGTTAATCATTACCGGGCTGATTAAGCAGACGGGCAACCTGGACATTCCGGCCTATTACGTGATGGCAACGGCGGTGGTGAGTATTTTCGCGCTGATGACGCTCAGGAAGGATGACCATTTACGGTCGTTAGAGGAGTGAGATTGTCACCGTCTGGTGCCCTCACCCCGGCCCTCTCCCACGGGGAGAGGGAGAAAACACTAAAGGCCGTCCTTTGGACGGCCTTGCTGTTTATTCTCCGCGCTGGCGCACCGCTTCAAACAGGCAGATACCCGTTGCAACGGAAACGTTCAGAGACGACACGCTGCCCGCCATCGGGATACTGATCAGCTCGTCGCAGTGCTCGCGCGTCAGACGACGCATGCCTTCACCTTCCGCCCCCATCACCAGCGCAAGACGGCCGGTCATTTTGCTCTGATACAGAGTATGATCCGCTTCGCCCGCGGTACCGACGATCCAGATATTCTCTTCCTGCAGCAGACGCATGGTGCGCGCCAGGTTGGTCACGCGGATCAGCGGAACGTTTTCCGCCGCGCCGCAGGCCACTTTCTTGGCCGTCGCGTTCAGTTGCGCGGAGCGATCTTTCGGTACGATCACCGCGTGCACGCCCGCCGCATCCGCGCTGCGCAGGCACGCGCCGAGGTTGTGCGGATCGGTTACGCCATCCAGAATCAGGAAGAACGGGTTTTCCAGCGCGGCAATCAGATCCGGCAGGTCGTTTTCCTGATACTGACGGCCCGGCTTCACGCGGGCAATGATCCCCTGGTGCACCGCGCCTTCGCTTTTCTCATCCAGGAACTGGCGGTTCGCCAGCTGGATCACCACGCCCTGCGCTTCCAGCGCGTGGATCAGCGGCATCAGACGTTTGTCTTCACGCCCTTTCAGAATAAACACTTCCTGAAAACGCTCCGGTGCGCGCTCGAGAAGGGCCTGCACCGCGTGGATGCCGTAAATCATTTCACTCATTGATGGTTCTCGTAATAAGTATTTCCCCTCTCCCGGTTGGGGAGAGGGTCAGGGTGAGGGGAGAATTACTCCGCCTGCTTTTTCTTGGCTGCGCGCTTTGCTTTTGTCGCGGCAGCGATTTTCTGCGTCTTCGCGGAAGGCTTTTTCGCTGAGCGAGCCTCTTTCTTCGCCGCCTTTGGCTTCTGTTTCTTCTCGCCGCGGAATGCGCTGTCCGGCTCGAAGTTTACCTTTTTGCCCGCCTGGCGACGTTTACCGCTCGCTTTGCCGTTTCCGCCTTTTTTCGCCCTTTCACGCTCGGTTTTACCGACGTTACGCGGCGCGCGCTCGCTGGAGATCAGGCTGAAGTCGATTTTACGGTCATCCATATTCACGGCTTCGACCTTCACTTCCACGCGATCGCCGAGACGGTAGGTCTGGCCGCCTGATTCGCCAATCAGACGCTGGCCGACCTGGTCGAAGCGGTAGTAGTCGTTATCCAGGCTGGAGACGTGCACCAGACCGTCGATAAACAGCTCATCCAGACGAACGAAGAAACCAAAGCCGGTCACGCTGGCAATCACGCCCTTAAAGACGTTGCCCACCTGATCCAGCATAAAGTCACACTTCAGCCAGTCCGCCACGTCGCGCGTCGCTTCATCCGCACGGCGCTCGGTCATGGAACAGTGCTGACCCAGTTGCAGCACTTCGTCCATGGAGTAGTGATAGCCGCCGGTTTCGGTCGTGTTGCCTTTATGGCCCTGCTCATGCGCCAGCAGATACTTGATCGCGCGGTGCAGTGACAGATCCGGATAGCGACGGATCGGCGAGGTAAAGTGCGCGTAAGACTGCAGCGCCAGGCCGAAGTGCCCCCGGTTTTCCGGATCGTAAATCGCCTGCTTCATGGAGCGCAGCAGCATCGTCTGCAGCATTTCCGCGTCAGGACGATCGCTGATGGATTCCAGCAGTTCGGCGTAATCGCGCGGCTCAGGCTTATTACCGCCAGGCAGCTCCAGGCCGAGCTCAGCCAGCACGGAGCGGAACGACGTAATGGCTTCCGTGGTCGGCTTATCGTGAATACGGAACAGCGCAGGCTCTTTGGCTTTCTCAACGAAGCGTGCCGCCGAGATATTCGCCAGAATCATACACTCTTCGATCAGCTTGTGCGCATCGTTACGCTGGGTCTGTTCGATACGCTCAATGCGGCGCTCGGCGTTGAAGATAAACTTCGCTTCTTCGCTCTCAAAGGAGATCCCGCCGCGCTCTTCGCGCGCCTGCTCCAGCGTTTTGTAGAGGTTATGCAGCTCTTCAATGTGTTTAACCAGCGGCGCGTACTGCTCGCGAAGGTCCTGGTCGCCCTGCAGCATATGCCAGACCTTGGTATAGGTCAGACGCGCGTGCGAGCTCATTACCGCTTCGTAGAATTTGTAGCCCGTTAAGCGCCCTTTGGTGGAGATGGTCATCTCACATACCATACAGAGACGGTCAACCTGCGGGTTCAGGGAGCACAGGCCGTTGGAGAGCACTTCCGGCAGCATCGGTACCACCTGCGACGGGAAGTAGACCGAGGTACCACGGCTGCGCGCTTCGTTATCCAGCGGCGTGTGCGGACGAACGTAGTAGCTTACGTCAGCAATGGCCACCCACAGACGCCAGCCGCCGCCGCGTTTTTTCTCGCAGTAGACCGCGTCATCGAAGTCGCGAGCGTCTTCACCGTCAATGGTGACCAGCGGCAGACTGCGGAGATCCACACGGCCCGCTTTAGACTCTTCCGGTACTTCTTCGCGCAGGTTTTCGATCTGCTCTTCGACCGCTTTCGGCCAGACGTACGGAATTTCATGGGTACGCAGCGCCATATCGACGGCCATGCCAGTGCCCATGTTATCGCCCAGCACTTCGACGATTTTACCGACCGCTTTGGTGCGACGGGTCGGACGCTGGGTGAGTTCAACCACCACCACAAAGCCCATACGCGCGCCCATCACCTCTTCAGGTGGGATCAGAATATCGAAGCTCAGACGGCTGTCGTCCGGCACCACGAAGCCTACGCCCGCATCGGTAAAGTAGCGGCCCACAATCTGGCTGGTTTTTGGCACCAGCACGCGAACCACGCGTGCTTCGCGGCGGCCTTTACGGTCTGCACCCAGCGGCTGCGCCAGGATCTGGTCGCCGTGGATGCACATTTTCATCTGTTCGGATGAGAGGTAAAGGTCGTCCTTACGGCCTTCCACGCGCAGGAAGCCAAAGCCATCGCGGTGACCAATGACGGTCCCTTTCAGCAGATCGAGGCGTTCCGGCAGCGCGTAGCACTGGCGGCGGGTAAAGACCAGTTGCCCGTCACGCTCCATCGCGCGCAGGCGGCGGCGAAGGGCTTCAATTTGCTCTTCACCTTCAATATTTAATTCAACGGCAAGTTCTTCACGATTGGCGGGTTTTTCGCGTTTTGTTAAGTGTTCAATGATGAACTCGCGGCTGGGGATAGGATTCGCGTATTTTTCGGCTTCGCGTTCCTGGAAAGGATCTTGTGACATGTCGGTTCCTCCGTTGTCAGCTCCGGTGGAAATTTTCTTCATTCCACCAGCAATAATTTATAAAGCGGTTGATTCTCTTCAACCAAATCGGCCAGCGTGTAGTTATCCAGTTCCTTGAGAAAACTTTGCACGGCCTTAGAAAGCGCCTGTTTCAGGCGGCAAGCGGGCGTAATGTGGCAGAACGCGCTGCTGCAGTTCACCAGAGACAAGGGCTCCAGCTCGCGTACCACATCCCCGATACGAATACTCTGTGCCGGTTTACCAAGACGGATCCCTCCATTCTTCCCGCGGACGGCAGCAACGTATCCGGCACGGCTAAGTTGATTGATTATTTTGACCATATGATTACGGGATACACCGTATACCTCTGTCACTTCAGAGATACTGGTCATCTTCCCTTCGGGTAACGACGCCATGTAAATCAGCGCGCGTAAGCCGTAATCGGTGAAACTTGTTAACTGCACATCAACCTCAGGAAAAAGGGAAAACGCGGTTAAACCGCAGAGATATTCATTAATGATGATAAACCAGCCAGATAGTTAGCGGCTAATTTATTTGACAGACGGGGCGAAAAAGCGGAGATCCAGGAGCGGTCGCCGGTTGGCGCTACGCTTATCCGGCCTACGGGTCTCCCCGCAGGCCAGCAGTCACGAAGATTATGCGTCGAACGGGTCGCGCAGGATCATCGTTTCAGTACGATCCGGGCCGGTAGAAATAATATCGATCGGCACTTCGGTCAGTTCTTCAATGCGCTTGATGTAATCCAGCGCCGCCTGCGGCAGGCCGCTACGCTCTTTCACACCGAAAGTGGTCTCAGACCAGCCCGGCATAGTTTCGTAGATTGGCTCAATGCCTTCCCAGTCGTCAGCAGCCAGCGGAGTGGTGGTCACTTCGCGGCCATCTGGCATACGGTAGCCTACGCAGATTTTCACTTCTTTCAGGCCGTCCAGTACGTCCAGCTTGGTCAGGCAGAAGCCAGACAGGGAGTTGATCTGCACTGCGCGACGCACGGCAACCGCATCCAGCCAGCCGGTACGACGACGACGACCGGTGGTCGCGCCAAACTCGTTACCCTGCTTGCACAGGAACTCGCCGGTTTCATCAAACAGTTCGGTCGGGAATGGACCCGCACCTACGCGAGTGGAGTACGCTTTGATGATGCCCAGAACGTAATCCACATAACGTGGACCCAGGCCAGAGCCGGTCGCCACGCCACCCGCGGTGGTGTTAGAAGAAGTAACGTACGGATAGGTACCGTGGTCGATGTCCAGCAGCGTACCCTGCGCACCTTCGAACATGACGAAATCGCCACGCTTGCGCGCCTGGTCCAGCAGATCGGATACATCAACAACCATACCGGTCAGAATGTCTGCAATCGCCATGACGTCATCCAGCACTTTCTGGTAGTCAACAGCGTCAGCTTTGTAGAAGTTCACCAGCTGGAAGTTGTGATATTCCATCACTTCTTTCAGTTTTTCAGCGAAGGTCGCTTTGTCGAAGAGGTCACCGACGCGCAGACCGCGACGTGCAACTTTATCTTCGTAAGCCGGGCCGATACCACGACCGGTGGTGCCGATCGCTTTCGCGCCACGCGCTTTTTCACGCGCCACGTCCAGCGCCACGTGATAGTCCAGGATCAGCGGGCAGGCTTCGGAGAGCAGCAGACGCTCACGAACAGGGATACCACGGTCTTCCAGACCTTTCATCTCTTTCATCAGCGCAGCAGGAGACAGCACAACGCCGTTACCGATGATGCTGGTGACGTTTTCGCGAAGAATGCCTGATGGAATAAGATGGAGGACGGTTTTTTCACCGTTGATTACGAGAGTATGGCCTGCGTTGTGACCGCCCTGGTAGCGTACAACATATTTAGCCCGTTCAGTCAGAAGATCGACAATCTTCCCTTTACCTTCGTCACCCCATTGGGTGCCCAGTACGACGACGTTGTTACCCATTTTTTTCAAAATCACCGTTTGCTTAAAAATGGATTCTACCATCGCTTTTTCAGATATACAGCACTTTTTGACCTTAAAATACGCCAATTGCGGCTAGTTTTTGATCAGCCAATCGTTTTCCTCAACATGTAGTAGATAACGATACCGGCAACCACAAGACCACCGCCGAAACGACGCAAAATATTATCCGGCAGCTGGCTCATGGTCGCGATCATACGACGCCACGCGCGCGGATAGAGCATCGGGCCGAGACCTTCCAGCACCAGAACCAGGGCCAGCGCGAGCCAGATCGTTGAATTCATTTTTCATCCTTATAAAAGAAAACCACCGCTCCGTTGGGAGCGGTGGTTTGAATACTCAAACGAGCCTGAGTTTATCGCGTTGCGTTGGTCGGCGTCTTCATATAACGGAAGAAATCGCTGTCCGGGCTGAGCACCATCACATCCTGGTTGCTCTTAAAGCTATTCTCGTAAGCGCGCAGGCTACGGATAAAGGCGTAGAAGTCTGGATCCTGGCTGAATGCATCGGCAAACAGCTTCGCCGCTTCCGCATCGCCTTCACCGCGCAGGATACGGCCCTGACGTTCAGATTCCGCCAGCGTCTTGGTCACTTCATAGTCCGCTGCCGCACGCAGTTTTTCAGCCTCTTCCTGACCCTGTGAACGATGACGACGGGCAACCGCTTCACGCTCGGCGCGCATACGGTTGTAGATCGCCTCGGACACTTCCGCTGGCAGGTTGATCTGCTTGATACGCACGTCAACCACTTCGATACCCAGCGCCGCCATACTGTTCGGGTTGATCACCGGCACTTTACCGTTGGTTTCAGCCTGAACGCGTTCGGCCGCTTTAGCAATCGCGTCATCCGCTGCTGGCGTTGCCACTTCGTCTTCGGTGCCCGCTGTACCGGAGTTCAGCGCATCGCGCACTTCCAGGGTCAGACGACCGCGGGAGTCGGTCACGATGTCTTTCACATCAAGACGACCAATCTCGGAGCGCAGACGGTCAGAGAACTTACGTTTCAGCAGCACTTCTGCCTGAGAAACGTCACCGCCGCCCGTTGCCAGGAAGTAGCGGCTAAAATCGCTGATGCGCCATTTGATGTAAGAATCAACGATCAGGTCTTTCTTCTCTTTGGTCACGAAACGGTCGGCCTGGTTATCCATGGTCTGGATACGCGCATCGAGCGTTTTCACAGACTGAATGAACGGCACCTTGAAGTGCAGGCCCGGCTCGTAAATCACCGGACGTTTGTCGCCATCACGCACGACGCTGCTGAACTGGAACTTGATCCCACGCTCGCCCTCTTTCACCACAAAGATCGAGGTATACAGCACGACCAGTACGATGACGATGATCGCAATAACTGACTTACGCATCCTTATTCCCCCTGACGCTGGTAGTCGTTACGCTGCGCGTTAGCACGGCGTTGGTCCATAATGTCACCATCGTTCGAAGAAGGCGTTGTGTTCGCGCTGGAGCTGCCTGATGAGGCTGGCGGCAGACGCAGCAGGTTGTTCGCTCCGCTGGTGTCTTTCGCTGCCGGTGCAGAACCGCCTTTCAGCATCTGATCCAGCGGCAGAACCATCAGGTTTCCGCCTTTGCTGTCGTTAACCAGCACTTTGCGGGTGTGGCTCAGCACTTTTTCCATAGTCTCGATATACAGACGCTCACGGGTAATTTCCGGGGCGGCTTTGTATTCCGGCAGGATGCGCGCAAAGCGAGCCACTTCACCCTGAGCTTCCAGGATGGTCTGGGTCTTATACGCACGCGCCTCTTCCAGAATACGCTGCGCCTGACCGTTAGCACGCGGCTGAACTTCGTTGGTGTACGCTTCTGCTTCGCGGATGTACTGCTGTTCGTTTTCACGGGCAGCAATCGCATCGTCAAACGCGGCCTTCACCTCTTCCGGCGGACGTGCAGCCTGGAAGTTGACGTCCAGCAGGGTGATACCCATGTTGTACGGACGAATCGTCTCTTCCAGCTCGCGCTGGGTATCGCTACGAATAACGGTACGACCTTCGGTCAGGATGCGGTCCATGGTGTATTTGCCGATCACACCACGCAGGGCACTGTCGGTCGCCTGACGCAGGCTGTCATCGGCGCTGGTCACGCTAAACAGATAACGCTCAGGATCCGTCACGCGGTACTGCACGTTCATCTCGACGCGCACCACGTTCTCGTCCGAGGTCAGCATCACGCCAGAAGCGGCCAGTTCACGGACGGATTCCACGTTTACCGCAGTCACGTCGTCAATGAAGGTCGGCTTCCAGTTCAGGCCCGGCTCAACCAGATGGCTGAACTTACCGAAACGGGTGACCACGCCGCGTTCTGCTTCTTTAATGGTGTAGAACCCGCTGGCTGCCCAGACGATCACCAGCCCGGCAGCAACGATGCCCACCAGGCGGCCACCTAATTGCGGGCGCGGTCCCTGGCTGGAACTGCCACCCGAGCCAGAACCTTTTCCTCCGCCAAGGCCACCAAGCTTTTTGCTCAGCTTGCGGAAGATATCATCCAGATCCGGCGGCCCCTGCTCGCGACCACCTTTGTTGCCATTTCCCCCAGAGTTGCCGCCTTGATTATTGCTGCTTCCCCACGGGTCGCGGTCTTGTCCGTTATTACCGGGCTGATTCCACGCCATGTATATGCTCCATATTTGTTATGCAAGGGCGAATTTTTCAGGCTTCCCCTTTCTGATCAGACGATATAGTCCGCCAGCGCAGGTTCTTGTTTACAGAGGCGACGCCAGTCAACGATCGGCATACGCACCTGCATCCCCACGCTGCCGTCATCCTCCATCCACTCTTTTTCTATCGCCTGAAGCTGATAAAACCGGCTGCGCAGCCTGCCTTCCTGTGGCGGCAGTCGCAGCGTGTGCTGAGCTACCTCACCGGAAAGACGTTCTGTCAAAGCCTGGAAAAGCAGTGGCACACCGATTCCGGCCTGAGCAGAAAGCCAGACCCGAATCGGTTTGTTCTCTTCATCACGGTCGATACGCGGTTCGAAATCCTCCAGCATATCGATCTTATTCATCACCAACAGGGTGGGAATTTCGTGGGCGTCAATTTCTTCCAGCACCACGTTCACCGCGTCGATGTTCTCCTGCACGCGTACGTCAGCCGCATCAATCACGTGCAGCAGCAGGGTCGCCTGACGCGTCTCCTGCAACGTCGCCTTAAACGCCGCCACCAGATCGTGCGGCAGATGGCGGATAAACCCTACGGTATCCGCCAGCACTGTTTCACCCACGTCTGCAACGTCAATGCGGCGCAGCGTCGGGTCCAGGGTCGCAAACAGCTGGTCTGCGGCATACACCTGGGCCTCGGTTATCTGGTTAAACAGGGTGGATTTACCGGCGTTGGTATAGCCCACCAGCGACACCGTGGGGATGTCGGCTTTGGTTCGCGCCCGACGCCCCTGTTCACGCTGTTTCTCGACACGTTCCAGACGTGAGAGGATCTGGGTAATACGGCCACGCAGCAAACGGCGGTCGGTTTCGAGCTGGGTTTCACCCGGACCGCGCAAACCAATCCCGCCTTTTTGTCTTTCAAGGTGGGTCCAGCCACGCACCAGACGCGTCGCCAGATGGCGCAACTGCGCCAGCTCAACCTGCAGTTTCCCCTCGTGGGTACGGGCACGCTGAGCAAAAATGTCTAAAATCAATCCCGTGCGATCGATAACACGGCATTCGCAGAGAGCTTCCAGGTTGCGCTCCTGGGCTGGAGACAGCGCATGATCAAACAACACGACTGACGCGCCGGTTGCTTTTACGGCATCCGCAATTTCTACTGCTTTACCTTCACCAACAAAATACTTTGGGTGCGGCGCTTTACGGCTACCGGTAATCACCTGCATTGCTTCGACACCGGCGGAAGAGACCAGAGATTCAAACTCCTGGAGGTCTTCCATATCTTTGTCTTGCGAAAAATAGATGTGTACCAGCACCGCCTGCTCACCGGCATCATAACGGTCAAACAAGCGTAAACCTCTCTAAAAAGATCAGCGGGGAACGCAGGATCCCTGGCTCCCCGTGTGGATAACAGCTAAAACCTTATTCGGTCTCGTCGCTGTCCTGCGCAGGAGCAGAAGAACCCTGCGCGTTGCTGCCATGATGGTAGTTACTGCCTGTGCCGCCGCCAGCGTTATTGCTGTGATGAGAGACCGGACGGGACGGAACAACAGTAGAGATAGCGTGCTTGTAGACCATCTGGCTGACCGTGTTTTTCAACAGGATCACGAACTGATCGAAAGACTCAATCTGACCTTGCAGCTTAATACCATTCACCAAATAAATAGAAACTGGAACACGTTCCCGACGCAATGCGTTCAGGAACGGATCTTGTAAAGATTGCCCCTTAGCCATTCTATCTTTTCCTTATATGCTTGTTTTGTACTTAGAACCTTGCGATTCTGAAAAATTGCGCACGATACGTCTCAATTGTACACATTCAGTGGGCGATATCACCAACAACCTCAATCACATCGTTTAACGCCTGTTGCGGTTTTTCACTGTCTAACCAGTGAACCCCCTCCCAACCGCGCAACCAGGTGATCTGGCGCTTCGCTAACTGTCTCGTGGCGCAAACACCTCGATAAACCATTTCATCGTATGAAATCTCACCTTCAAGATACGACCACATCTGGCGGTATCCCACACAACGAACGGAAGGCATATCCGTATGCAAATCTCCACGGGCAAATAGCGCCCGCACTTCTGCTTCAAAATCTGAAGCCAACATCTGATGAAAACGCTGCTCAATTCGTTGATGGAGCAGTTCACGGCTCGCCGGGGCGATGGCGAACTGATGCACCTGATACGGCAGAGCGTCTCCTGACGTTTGCGTCAGTTCCGTTAAAGTTTTACCCGAAATGAAAAAAACTTCCAGTGCCCGGGAAAGCCTTTGCGGATCGTTTGGATGGATTCGCGCCGCCGCAACCGGGTCAATCTCTGCCAGTTGCTTATGCAATGCGTCCCACCCCTGCTCTGCCGCCTGCTGCTCAATCTTTGCTCTGATTTCAGGATCTGCAGAAGGTAAGGGTGACAAACCTTCGAGCAGCGCCTTGAAGTAGAGCATGGTTCCGCCAACCAACAGCGGTATACGCCCCGCCGCCGTTATCTCGGCCATCTCAGCTAAGGCATCCCGGCGGAAATCCGCTGCGGAGTAAGCCTCTGCCGGGTCGAGAATATCCAGCAAACGGTGCGGTGCCGCACGCAGTTCGTCTGCGCCGGGCTTCGCCGTGCCGATGTCCATCCCTCGATAGATGAGGGCGGAATCAACGCTAATCAACTCTACAGGCAAAACTTTACGTAACTCAATGGCTAACGCTGTTTTGCCAGAGGCCGTTGGGCCCATTAAAAAAATTGCCTTTGGCAGGCTCGCCTTGCTTACGTCAGTCATGTTTCAGGGCGGTCATCGCCGTTTTTAAATCAACAGGTTGTAATAACCCACCCGGCGGCGCTTTCACCAGCTGTGGGCAGAGGCGTTCCACCTCCGCCAGCACGGTAATCGCCTGCGCCATACTCCACGGTGAATGTTCGCTGGCCAGATGGCGGGCGATCCACTGCGCGGTGTTGGCAGCCTCCAACGATGTTTGCTGCGCCAGGTAGCCTATCAGTTCAGGAATCAAGTTTTGTAAATTTTGTTGGCGTAAGGGTAAAGGCACTGCGCGAATTGTCACATGTTGTGGTTCGAGCACAATTTCAATGCCCATTTGCGCCAGCTGGGCCTCTGCACGCTGCAATACCCTTGTTTCTTCAGCGGATATTTTCAGGCGAACCGGGATCAATAACGGCTGCGCACAGGCCGCATGTTCCCCCGGCGTCAGTTGCGCCTGCTTGAGCCAGCGTTCGGCAACCGGCAGCGCCAGAAGCAGCAGTTTGCCGTCGCGCTCAAGCAAGGCCATATCCGGTGCGATTATCGTCAGCACCCGGCCAAAACTCTGGCTATGGCCTTCAAGGGAAGGTGTCGCCACCGAAACGTGCTCTTTGCGCTCGACTGCGGGCGTTTCCAGCAGTTTACGGTACAGCGCCCCCTGCTGCTTCTGATAGCCGGGCTGAGCGTTAGGGTAGTTCACGCCCGTCGGACGCGGCGCGACTCCTGCAGAGGAGAAACGCGGGGCGTCTGGTTCACGCGCGACGGCAGGCTCCGCAAAATGGTTGCGGCCCGCAGCAACACGGTTTTCCGGAATGGGGCGCGGTGCGGAGTCTTCTTTTTCCAGTGGCAGCGTGGGTTCAAGCTGCTGTTGCAGCACGCTCAGCACGCCCTGGTAGATAAAATCATGCACCAGACGCGACTGATGGAACCGTACTTCATGCTTGGCAGGATGGACGTTGACATCCACCTGATGCGGGTCGATCTCCAGATAAAGCACAAAGGCCGGTTGCTGATCGGCCCCGAGCTTGTCTTCGCAGGCCTGGCGAATGGCGTGGTTAATGAGGCGGTCGCGCATCATGCGGCCGTTCACGTAGCAATACTGAATTTCAGAATACGCCGCGCTACTGGCGTTCGGATCGGCCACCCAGCCGCGTAAAGCCAGATCGCCGTGCTGCCACTCGATAGCCAACGCCTGCTCCAGGAACGGCGTCCCGCAGATAGCACCTAACCGTCGCTCTTTCTGACCACCTTCAGCCACCGCGCGGTACTGGCGCATCACCTTGCCGTTATGGCTGAGGTTGATGGTGACGTCGAAACGGGCGAGCGCAATTCGGCGGATGATCTCGTCGATATGGCCGAACTCGGTTTTTTCGGTACGCATAAACTTGCGGCGGGCGGGAGTATTGTAGAACAGGTCCAGAACTTCCAGCGTAGTACCGACAGGGTGCGCCGCGGGTTTGACCGTGACGTCCATATCTCGCCCTTCAGCGTAGGCCTGCCAGGCTTCCTGCTGTTCAGCGGTGCGGGAGGTCAGCGTTAAACGAGAAACCGAGCTGATACTGGCCAGCGCTTCTCCGCGAAAACCGAGGCTGATAATCGCTTCCAGGTCATCCAGAGAGGCAATTTTACTGGTGGCATGACGCGCCAGCGCCAGCGCCAGCTCCTCTTTTTTGATGCCGCAGCCGTTGTCGCGAATGCGGATAAGCTTTGCGCCGCCGCGCTCGATATCAATATCAATACGGGTGGCGCCCGCATCGAGGCTATTTTCAACCAGCTCCTTCACCACCGACGCAGGGCGTTCCACCACCTCACCGGCGGCGATTTGGTTCGCGAGCTGCGGCGGCAGAACCTGAATCGGCATGAAATCTCCTTAATTTGTGGCGGTCAACCCACCCGGCTGCGCGGCGCTGGCCGTCTGGGCTGCTCCGCCCTGCGGCGCGGACTGCAGAGGATGCGCCTCAAAATATTTACGTAAACCGTTATAAATCGCTTCGGCAATTTGCTGCTGATAGCTGTCGCTGCCCAGCAGGCGCTCTTCACTGTTATTGCTGATAAAGCCCGTCTCTACCAGAATTGACGGAATATCCGGCGAGCGCAGAACGCCCAGGCTCGCATGTTCAGGGCGGCGCTTATGCAATGCCCCGATGCCCTGCAACTGGTTCAATACGTTAGTGGCGACATCATACCCGACGCGCTGAGAATGACCGAACTGTAAATCCAGCACCGCCTGGCTGAGGTATGGGTCAGACTGGCTGTTTGCCAGCACATCACCCGCGCCGCCTAACAGTTCAGACTGTTTCTCATGCTCTTCCAGCCAGTTGGCCATTTCGCTGTTTGCCCGGCGGTTCGACAGGACCCATACCGAGGCGCCCGTCGCGTTACGGTTCGGTGCGGCATCCGCGTGAATGGAGACCAGGAAATTGGCGTTTTGCTTACGCGCCACGTCTGAGCGGCCCATCACAGAGATAAAATAGTCGCCGTCGCGGGTTAGTACGCCTTTAAACATCGGATCATCGTTTAACAGCGTCCGCAGCTTGCGGGCCACCGCAATAGTGACATTTTTCTCTCGCGTGCCGCCCGGGCCAATCGCTCCAGGATCCTGTCCACCGTGCCCGGCATCAATGGCGATAATCACTTTGTCACCGCTGACCGTACGCCGTGCGCTGACCGCCGGACGCGTTACCGTGTTACTGCTGGTTGCCGCGGTGATGCGATCGTTCTGCGATTTAAACGGATTACGCGCAGGTTCCGATGGACGAGGCGTATACACCGGCTCTTCCACGCGTTTCGCGACAACCGGTGGCGGCGGAGGCGGCGGAACGTCGGCATTGATGGTGAAGACCACCGTATAGTTCGCCCCGTTTTGCTGCTTCACCGCCCTCGTTTTGCCCTTTTCGGTCAGATCGACCACCAGGCGCAGCGACTGGCTGTCCTGAGGGGTACCCGAGCGGATACTTTTCACCAGGTTGTTACCGCTGAACCGCAGCGGTAGCCCCTGGATCACGCCTGTCTGTTTGATATCCAGCGCCACGCTGTGGCTGTCTGGCTGTGAAAACGCGTATTCAGGGTCGCCCATAAAGCTGAACGTAATCCGCGCCTGGCTTTCGCCGTTTGACACCTGAATATCCGAAAGGCTTGCCGCCCCGGCCTGCGCGCACAGCAGCACCGTCGCAGCCAACACCCAACCTTTAACGCGACTAATCATCCCGTCATCCCTACTCTTAACCGGCGAGACGCGCCAGTAAGGAACACCCTGATGAGGAAACCGCACTGATGCGAGCCTCACGCCCTTGAGCCTGGTAATCTAAGTGAATTTCGACATCCGGGTCAGGCAGCACACCCGCACCTTGTTGCGGCCACTCCACCAGGCAGATGGCGTCGTTGGCAAAATAATCACGGATCCCCATAAATTCCAGCTCCTCAGGATCCGCAAGGCGGTATAAATCAAAGTGGTACACCATAAGATTGTCGAGGGTGTACGGCTCGACCAGCGTGTAGGTAGGGCTTTTCACGTTCCCGTTATGCCCTAACGCCTGCAAAAAACCCCGGCTGAAGGTGGTTTTACCCGCACCTAAATCGCCATACAGATAAATGACGGTTGCCCCCTGACAGGCCTGCGCCACGCGCTTGCCGAGATCTAAAGTGGCTTGTTCATCAGGTAAAGGAATCGCTCGATTAGTCATTTTCTACGTCAATCACATCCGGGTTAACAACACGCCGCAGCGTGCAAAAGAGATCGGTGGCCAGCATACCGCGTGTCCCCTCCCGCGCAGCAAGCCTGTCAGCTGCCGCGCCGTGGGCCACGCAGCCCGCACAGGCTGCATCATAAAGGGGAAGTTTCTGTCCAAGCAATGCGCCGATGATGCCTGAAAGCACATCGCCCATACCGCCGCTCGCCATGCCCGCATTTCCGGCATCAATAATGCCCTGCGTCTCGTCACTGGCGACAACGGTGCCTGCCCCTTTCAAAACGGCAACACCTCCGTAACGTTTTACCAGACGCTGAGCAGAAAGTAAGCGATCGCTTTCAATTTCTGCCACGCTGCAGTTAAGCAGGCGCGCGGCTTCGCCGGGGTGTGGCGTCAGAATGCGATTGTGACGCTTATCCGGATTTATTGCCAGAAGGTTAAGCGCGTCGGCATCCCACAGCATCGGTTTACGAAAATTCTCGACCTTTTGCAGGGCCTGTTTACCCCATGTCTGTTGTCCAAGCCCGGGACCAATAACCACCACATCCGCCCATTCGAGGCTTTCTTCCAGCGTCTGGGGCGTAAGCTCATGGACCATCAGTTCCGGTCGGGCTGTGATGATTGGCGCAATATTTTCAATGCGAGTGAGTACTCGCACTAACCCGGCACCGCTGCGAAGTGCCGCCTCACCGGTCATGCGAACCGCTCCTGCCGTACCGCGATCGCCACCAATAATCACCAGCCTGCCGCTGTCGCCCTTGTGAGACGTTGGGCGGCGCGGCGGAAGCCACTCTTTTAGCTGCGAGGAATCAAAGCGCGACAGGAGCGTTTCCTGTCCAACGAGCCAGCTCTCCAGCCCCAGCGCGTTATGGTGCAATACGCCGACCACATCCCGCGCTTTTCCGGTTAACAAGCCCGGCTTCAGGGCGATAAAGGTCACGGTGTGCGCAGCCTGAATAACGGCGCCAGGCGTCGCGCCGGTCTGTGCGATGAGGCCCGACGGAATATCCAGCGCGACGACCGGCGCAGAGTACCCGTTAGCGTGTTCAATAAGCGCGGCAATGTTTTCGCGAGGCGCGCTGCGTAGCCCGGTCCCCAGCAGACCATCAACAATCAGATCAACATCTTCCGGCCAGACGATATCAGGAGCATGAATCACGCCGCCTGCGTTCAGCCATGCCTCCTGCGCCGCGCAGGCCTCTTCCGGCAGGGGCTTATCACTCTCCAGCGCCAGCAGGGTAACGCGGAGACCGGCTGCAACGGCAAGACGCGCAACGACGTAACCGTCGCCGCCGTTATTGCCGTGCCCGCACAAAATCAGCCAGTGAGTGGACTGCGGGTACGCGCTGCAGGCAACGTTAAACGCCGCCTCTCCCGCGCGCTGCATCAGTTCATAAAGGGTAATGCCGAGACTGTCTGCGGCCTCTTTTTCGGCGCGCCGGAGGTCGTCCGCATGCCAGATGGAATGTGGTATACTTGCGGGGTTTTTCTTCACCGTATGGTCCGTCATGTCACAGCCCCTCGATCTCAATGAATTAGCGCAAAAAATAAAACAGTGGGGTGCTGAGCTTGGCTTCCAGAAGGTAGGCATTACCGATACCGACCTCTCTGCCAGCGAGCCAAAACTGCAGGCCTGGCTGGACAAACAATACCACGGCGAAATGGAGTGGATGGCGCGTCACGGCATGATGCGCGCCCGTCCACATGAACTTTTACCGGGTACACTACGCGTCATCAGCGTGCGCATGAACTACCTGCCTGCCAATGCGGCCTTTGCGCGCACGCTAAAAAATCCCTCCCTGGGTTACGTCAGCCGGTACGCTCTGGGACGTGATTACCATAAGCTTCTGCGTAACCGCTTAAAAAAACTCGGGGAAACCATTCAGCAGCACTGTGATTCGCTGAATTTTAGACCCTTTGTCGATTCCGCGCCTGTTCTTGAGCGCCCGATCGCCGAAAAAGCCGGACTTGGCTGGACAGGTAAGCACTCACTTATCCTGAGCCGCGACGCCGGATCGTTCTTCTTCCTCGGTGAGCTGCTGATAGATTTACCCCTGCCGGTAGATGGCCCGGTGGAGGAAGGCTGTGGCCGCTGCGTGGCCTGCATGACCATCTGCCCGACGGGCGCCATCGTTGAGCCTTACACCGTTGATGCCCGCCGCTGCATCTCCTATCTCACGATAGAGCTTGAAGGGGCGATCCCGGAAGAGTTCCGACCGCTTATCGGCAACCGCATCTACGGCTGCGACGACTGCCAGCTGATTTGCCCGTGGAACCGCTATTCACAGCTGACGGACGAAGAGGACTTCAGCCCGCGTAAAGCGCTGCATGCGCCACAGCTTATTGAGCTGTTCGCCTGGACCGAAGCCTGGTTCCTGAAGGTGACGGAAGGTTCCGCTATTCGGCGTATCGGCCACCTGCGCTGGCTGCGAAACGTGGCCGTCGCGCTGGGCAATGCCCCGTGGGATGAAGCGAATATTCAGGCGCTCGAAAGCCGTAGAGGTGAGCACCCACTTCTTGATGAACACATAGAATGGGCGATTGCGCAGCAAATCGAGAAGCGAAATGCCTGCGTGGTCGAGGTGCAGCTTCCTAAGAAACAGCGGCTGGTTAGGGTGATTGAAAAAGGGCTTACGCGGGATGCGTGATATATTCACAGCCTGTGAATAAAAATAAAAACTCAAGCGCCATCTGGACTTGAGAAAAGGTCAAGTGATCTCAATAACATTTTGAAATGAAATTTTATCCACTTAATACAGTGACTTGGGAAGATATTATTCACCCTGCTAACTTTCTGTACGGTTTGGGTAAAGCGCGAATTCTGTGGATAACTCTGTTTACAAGAGTATTTCAGATGCAATAGAAAACGTCCCCAGCGCGTCTTTTCGCTGTGGATATTTTAGAGATGAAGAAGAATTTGGAGCGGGAAACGAGACTCGAACTCGCGACCCCGACCTTGGCAAGGTCGTGCTCTACCAACTGAGCTATTCCCGCAAATCTGTACTGCTTTTGTTGCTGTCGTAACGTGTAATTCTCTGTCGTTACGGGAGGCGCATTATACGAGAAATCCTTTTAGCTGCAACCCCCCTTAAAGTGATTTTTTCGAAATTCAGTTCAAGTGCTTATTTAATCGGCAAGCTGAACAATTTAACGACAAAAACCCGGCCACGCAAGGTGCCGGATCTCAAAATCACAGCTTAATAAAGTTTTCGCGGTAGTACGCGAGTTCCGCCACGGACTCGCGGATATCGTCCATCGCCTGGTGCGTACCCTGTTTTTTAAAGCCGTCCAGAATTTCAGGCTTCCAGCGGCGCGCCAGCTCTTTCAGGGTGCTCACGTCCAGATAGCGGTAATGGAAGTAAGACTCCAGCTCCGGCATGTACTTGAAGAGGAAACGGCGATCCTGACCGATGCTGTTCCCGCAGATCGGCGATTTACCCGCTGGTACCCACTGCTTCAGAAATTCGAGCGTCGCCAGTTCCGCCTCGCGATCGCCCAGCGTGCTCGCCTTCACGCGCTCGACAAGACCGCTGCCGGTGTGGGTACGCACGTTCCACTCATCCATCAGCGCAAGCTGGTCGTCGGACTGATGCACCGCAATCGTTGGCCCTTCGGCAAGGATATTCAGGTTGGCATCGGTCACCAGGGTTGCAATCTCAATAATGCGATCGCGCTCGGGATCCAGCCCGGTCATTTCGAGATCGATCCAAATCAGGTTGTTTTCATCCGCGCTCATGTTATTTTCCACCCTTCTCGCATAACCGGCAGTAGCAGGTTAACTAGTATTAATTAGAGTGTATCATAGAGGTTTTGCCCCTTACGGGCGACCAGGAGCCAGTGCGATTGAGTAAAAATAAACTCTCCAAAGGGCAGCAGCGCCGCGTGAATGCCAATCATCAGCGCCGTCTTAAAACCACTTCGGAGAAGGTCGATTACGACGACAACCTGTTTGGCGAACCAACGGAAGGCGTAGTCATCAGCCGTTTCGGTATGCACGCCGACGTGGAATCCGCTGATGGCGAAATCCACCGCTGTAACATTCGCCGGACCATTCGTTCTCTGGTGACCGGCGACCGCGTCGTCTGGCGACCGGGTAAAGAGGCGGCAGAGGGCGTTACGGTAAAAGGTATAGTTGAAGCGGTCCATGAGCGTACGTCCGTGTTAACCCGTCCCGATTTTTACGACGGGGTGAAGCCGATTGCCGCCAACATTAACCAGATTGTTATCGTATCGGCGATTTTGCCCGAACTTTCGCTCAATATTATCGACCGATACCTTGTCGCCTGTGAAACGCTGCAGGTTGAACCGATTATCGTGCTGAACAAAATCGATCTGCTGGATGACGAAGGCATGGCTTTCGTTAATGAGCAGATGGATATCTACCGCAAGATTGGCTACCGCGTTCTGATGGTGTCCAGCTACACCAAAGACGGACTGAAACCGCTGGAAGAGGCGCTTACCGATCGCATCAGCATCTTTGCGGGTCAGTCCGGCGTGGGGAAATCGAGCCTGCTAAACAACCTTCTCGGCCTCCAGCAGGAGATCCTCACTAACGATGTGTCTGACGTCTCGGGTCTGGGCCAGCACACCACCACCGCCTCACGTCTCTATCATTTCCCTCACGGCGGCGATGTGATCGACTCACCGGGCGTGCGTGAATTCGGTTTATGGCATCTTGAGCCGGAACAAATCTTTAATGGATTTGTCGAATTCCATGATTATTTAGGCGCTTGCAAATACCGCGACTGCAAACACGATAACGATCCAGGCTGCGCTATCCGCGAAGCGGTTGAGAAAGGTGAAATCGCGGAGACCCGCTTCGAGAATTACCACCGCATTCTTGAGAGCATGGATCAGGTAAAAACGCGTAAAAACTTTTCTGATTCTGATAACTGACAACTAAGCTAAGCATCGCTAAAATCGTCCCCTTTTTTCAGGTTCCGGCGGCTTACTGCCGGATCAGGAACGACAAAACAATGGCCTGGAGGCTACCTTGTTAAACGCATTTAAACTTTCGCTTCAATACATTCTGCCAAAACTGTGGCTCACTCGCCTGGCGGGCTGGGGCGCAAGCAAACGCGCGGGCTGGCTGACCAAACTGGTCATCGACCTTTTCGTTAAGTATTACAAGGTCGACATGAAAGAAGCGCAGAAGCCGGACACCGCCAGCTACCGCACGTTCAACGAGTTTTTCGTGCGCCCGCTCCGCGACGAAGTGCGCCCGCTGAACACCGACCCTAACGTCCTGGTGATGCCAGCAGACGGCGTGATCAGCCAGTTGGGTAACATCGAAGACGACAAAATCCTGCAGGCGAAGGGCCACAACTACAGCCTGGAAGCGCTGCTGGCGGGCAATTACCTGATGGCGGACCTGTTCCGCAACGGCACCTTTGCCACCACCTATCTGTCACCGCGCGACTACCACCGCGTACACATGCCGTGTAACGGTATCCTGCGTGAGATGATCTACGTGCCGGGCGATCTGTTCTCCGTGAACCACCTGACCGCGCAAAACGTACCGAACCTGTTTGCCCGTAACGAACGTGTCATCTGCCTGTTCGATACTGAATTCGGCCCTATGGCGCAGATTCTGGTTGGCGCGACCATTGTCGGCAGCATCGAAACCGTCTGGGCTGGCACCATTACCCCGCCGCGTGAAGGCGTGATCAAGCGCTGGACGTGGCCTGCCGGTGAAGAAGAAGGTTCTGTCGCCCTGCTGAAAGGCCAGGAAATGGGTCGCTTCAAGCTGGGCTCTACCGTCATCAACCTGTTTGCGCCGGGCAAAGTGAAGCTGGCTGAGCAGCTCGAAAGCCTGTCGGTCACCAAACTGGGTCAGCCGCTGGCGGTCTCTACCGAAACCTTCGTGACGCCGGATGCAGAACCTGCTCCGCTGCCGCAAGAAGAGATCGACGCCGAGCACGACGCCAGCCCGCTGGTTGACGACAAAAAAGACGAAGGCTAACAAAAGAAGGATCGCTGACGTGCGCCCGATTATCGTTCTACTGATGGCCTGGTGCCTCAGCATGGGGGCGTACGCAGCGACAGCCCCCGACGCCAAACAGATAGCCCAGGAGCTGGAGCAGGCGAAAGCGGCTAAACCCGCTCAGCCAGAGACCGTTGAGTCACTCCAGTCCGCACTGAACGCGCTTGAAGAGCGGAAAGGCTCGCTTGAGCGCGCTCAGCAGTATCAGCAGGTTATCGACAACTTCCCTAAACTCTCGCAAACGCTGCGCGCGCAACTCGCTAATCTGCGCGATGAGCCGCGCGAAGTGCCGGAAGGCATGACCACCGACGCCCTGAACCAGGAAATCCTGCAGGTCAGCAGCCAGCTCCTGGAAAAGAGCCGCCAGGCTCAGCAGGAGCAGGAGCGAGCGCGTGAAATTGCCGACTCCCTCAGCCAGCTTCCGCAGCAGCAAACCGACGCCCGCCGCCAGCTTAACGACGTTGAGCGCCGCGTGGGTACGCAAAGCGGCAACACGCCGCAGGCTCAGGCGCAAAATCTGGGTCTGCAGGCGGAATCTGCCCGTCTGAAGGCCCTTGTGGATGAGCTGGAGCTGGCGCAGCTTTCCGCCAACAACCGCCAGGAGCTGGCGCGGATGCGCTCTGAACTCGCTCAGAAGCAGAGCGAGCAGCTGGATGCGTACCTTCAGGCCCTGCGTAATTTGCTCAACAGCCAGCGCCAGCGCGAAGCCGAGCGAGCGCTTGAAAGCACCGAGCTGCTGGCGGAAAACAGCGCCAATCTGCCGGAAGGTATCGTCGATCAGTTTAAGGTCAACCGCGAGCTTTCTGCCGCCCTGAATCAGCAGGCGCAGCGTATGGATCTGGTTGCCTCCCAGCAGCGTCAGGCGACGAATCAAACCCTGCAGGTGCGCCAGGCGCTCAACACCCTGCGCGAGCAGTCCCAGTGGCTCGGGTCATCAAACCTGCTGGGCGAAGCGCTACGCGCCCAGGTCGCGCGCCTGCCGGAAATGCCGAAACCGCAGCAGCTGGATACCGAGATGGCCCAGCTGCGCGTGCAGCGACTGCACTTTGAAGATCTTCTCAATAAGCAGCCGCAAATACGCCAGATCCGTCAGGCTGACGGACAACCTCTGACCAGCGAGCAAAACCGTATTCTGGAAGCCCAGCTGCGCACCCAGCGCGAACTGCTGAACTCCCTCCTGCAGGGCGGGGATACGCTGATTCTGGAACTGACTAAGCTCAAGGTCTCTAACAGCCAGCTGGAAGACGCGCTGAAAGAGGTGAACGAGGCTACGCACCGTTATCTCTTCTGGACATCCGACGTACGTCCAATGACCTTCTCGTGGCCAATTGAGATCGTTCAGGATCTGCGCCGCCTGATTTCGCTCGACACCTTTAGCCAGCTCGGACAGGCCAGCGTGATGATGCTGACCAGTAAAGAGACGATTTTCCCGCTGCTGGGCGCGTTGGTTCTGGTGGGCTTCAGCATTTATTCGCGCAGACATTTCACCCGCTTCCTGGAGCGTTCCAGCGCGCGGGTGGGGAAAGTCACTCAGGATCACTTCTGGCTGACGCTGCGCACCGTGTTCTGGTCGATTCTCGTCGCCTCTCCGCTACCGGTGCTGTGGATGACGCTTGGCTATGGCCTGCGGGAAGCCTGGCCCTATCCGCTCGCGGTCGCCATTGGCGATGGCGTCACCGCCACGGTACCGTTGCTGTGGGTGGTGATGATTTGCGCGACGTTCGCGCGGCCTAACGGCCTGTTCATCGCCCACTTTGGCTGGCCTCGTAACCGCGTGGCGCGCGCCATGCGCTATTACCTGATGAGCATCGGGCTGATTGTGCCGCTGATAATGGCGCTGATCATGTTTGATAATCTCAACGACCGGGAATTCTCAGGCTCGCTGGGGCGCCTCTGCTTTATGCTGATCTGCGGCGCGCTGGCCATCGTCACGCTCAGCCTGAAACGCGCGGGGATACCGCTCTATCTGGATAAATCCGGCAGCGGCGACAACATGTTCAACCGGCTGCTCTGGAACCTGCTGCTGAGCGCTCCTCTGATTGCGATGCTGGCAGCGGCGGTAGGTTACCTGGCAACCTCGCAGGCGCTGCTGGCGCGACTGGAAACGTCGGTGGCGATCTGGTTCCTGCTGCTGGTGGTGTATCACGTGATCCGGCGCGGGATGTTGATCCAGCGCCGCCGTCTGGCCTTTGACCGCGCCAAACACCGCCGGGCAGAGATCCTCGCTCAGCGTGCCCGTGGCGAGGAAGAGCCAACGCATGTCAACAGCACGGAAGGCACGATGGATGCGGACGAGGTCGAACTGGATCTGGATGCCATCAGTACCCAGTCTCTGCGCCTGGTGCGCTCCCTCCTGATGCTGATTGCCCTTTTGTCGGTGATCTTCCTGTGGTCGGAAATTCACTCCGCGTTTGGCTTCCTGGAGAACATCTCTCTGTGGGACGTGACGTCCACGGTGCAGGGCGTTGAAAGCCTGGAGCCGATCACCTTAGGCGCGGTGCTGATTGCCATACTAGTGCTGATCATCACCACCCAGCTGGTGCGTAACTTCCCGGCGTTGCTGGAGCTGGCGCTGCTGCAGCATCTGGATTTAACCCCCGGCACGGGATACGCCATTACGACCATTACGAAATACCTGATACTGCTGTTTGGCGGAATGGTCGGGTTCTCAATGATTGGTATTGAGTGGTCTAAACTGCAGTGGCTGGTGGCCGCGCTGACGTTTGGCCTTGGCTTTGGCATGCAGGAGATTTTCGCTAACTTTGTATCCGGCCTGATCATCCTGTTTGAAAAGCCGATTCGCATTGGCGATACGGTGACGATCCGCGATCTGACCGGGAGCGTAACGAAGATCAACACCCGCGCCACCACGATCAGCGACTGGGACCGTAAAGAGATCATCGTGCCGAACAAGGCATTTATTACCGAGCAGTTTATCAACTGGTCCCTGTCGGACTCCGTCACGCGCGTGGTGCTGACGGTACCGGCGCCGTCGGATGCCAACAGTGAAGAGGTCACGCAGATCCTCTACACCGCCGCTGAACGCTGTACGCTGGTGCTCGATAACCCTGCGCCGGAAGTATTCCTGGTTGATTTACAGCAGGGGATCCAGATTTTCGAACTGCGTATCTACGCCGCCGAAATGGGGCACCGCATGCCGCTGCGCCATGAGATCCACCAGCTGATTCTGGCGGGCTTCCGCGAGCATGGTATTGATATGCCGTTCCCACCGTTCCAGATGCGTCTGGAAAGCATGGACGGACGCAAGATGGGTAAAACGCTCACGTCGGCGGCAAGATCGCGCCCGGCGGGAAGTCTGTAATCGTTCTCCCCTCCCTTTCGGGAGGGGCATTTTACCGCTACGCCACTTCCGTGACGTACGCCATTGAGCGCCGGCGGTAATTCTCATAAATCCCCATCGCCAGCAGCGAGAAGAAGACTGGCCCACCGACCATCCACAGCGCGCTGTTCCAGTCGTTCGCCTCAACCACGGGCTGAATAACGGTAAAGATGTTGGCAAACGCCACGACCAGCACCACCACCGTGGTCGCCAGCAGCGTTGCCGCGCGGGTTTTGAAGATCACAAACGGACGCTCAAGATCCCGCTTCGCCTTAAAGAACGGGAACGCCAGCGTCAGGAACAGGTACGGCAGCGTCATCGACACGTTCGCCATCAGGGTCAGTTTGTTATAGAACGCAGACGCGGTATCACCGCCAAATGACACCAGCAGAATGAACACGCACACCAGCAGACACTGCATCCACATGGCGTTGGCAGGCATGCCTGCGGTATTGAGCTGCGTCATGCGTGCCGGCCACAGCGCCTTTGGCGTACCCTGGATGATTGCTTTCAGCGGCGAGTAGATTAGCGTGAAGAACGCGCCGGTATAGGCAAGGAACATCGACAGGCCGGTAATGCGCGCAAACCAGATCCCCAGGGTGGCCGATGCTTCCGGCGTCAGGTGCATGGCGTTACCCAGCGTCATTCCCAGGCTTTTCATCAGCACGTAGGTGATGTTCCCGAGGTTAGTGGTATTGTTACTCAACACCTGCTGCCAGTTAGTGCTAACGCCCCAGAGGAAAATCGCCAGCGAATAGCCGATGGAGATGACGATGGCGGCAAAAATAATCCCTTTGGCAAAGTTTTTTTCGGGGTTCTCGGTCTTATCGACCAGCCCACCTACCGCTTCAATACCGCCGTAGGCAAAAATGGCAAATACCACGAAGGAGAGCATGGCCAGCCCGGACTGATAGCCCGGATTAGGCGATGAAACGAAGTTCACCTCCTGCGCGAAGTGTCCGCCGTTCAGGCACAGAATGGCGATACTCACCAGCAGCAGCACCAGGTTCAGGCACATCACGGAAATACCGCCAACGGCGGTGATACGGGCAATTTTGTTGATGCCTTTTGACGCCACCAGCGTCACCACCACCATCCAGCACACCGCCAGAATCCCGACCACCTGCGTGGAGCTCAGCCCGGCTAAAGACCAGACCTGCGTTTTATCCGCACCGAAAAGAAACGTGGAGAACGGCACCCAGACTTTGGCCGCCGTGCTGACCATCCAGACGACGTAGGAGGAGAACCACATAAACGTCCCGATAAACGCGTAGCGCGGGCCGATGCTGTTGTTCATCCATGAATAGATACCGCCCTCTTCTTTCCGGTAAGCCGAGCCCATCTCCGCCATCATCAGCGCAAACGGGATAAAGAAGAACAGAGCAGAAACGATATAAAACGGCGTCGCGCTGTAGCCCATCAGATAGAAAGCCGACGGGCTGTTGGCAAAGCCAAAAACTGACGTAAAAATCATCAGAATGAGCCCGGTGAGGGTCATCTTTTTGAGTGACTGGGACATATAACCATCCGAAGAGGAATTAAACTGCGCGGATGGTAGCAGATGACCAGACTAATATTGTGGCTATACGAGGCAATTTAAGAAAAAGACCCGTGTACAGAGAAAATGGCAGTTTTTAATGTTGCGGAGAAGAAATGGAAAGGAAAATTGCCACAGATACTATATGCCGGGTAAGCGACAGCGCCACCCGGCCATGCTTTAGGCGCGATCGACCGTAAAGGCAATCACATCGCCCAGCTGCTCGGCGCCCAGCGCCAGCATGACCAGACGATCCACGCCCAGCGCCACGCCGGAGCAATCCGGCAGACCGGCTTTTAATGCTTCCAGCAAGTTAACATCAATCGGCTGCTGCGGCAGACCGCGTGCGGCGCGCTTACGGTTATCCTGCTCGAAACGCTGCTGCTGTTCGCGCGCGTCGGTCAGCTCGTGGAAGCCGTTCGCCAGCTCGATGCCTTTGTAGTAAACCTCAAAACGCTCTGCCACGCGGTGATCTTCGGTGCTGATCTGCGCCAGAGACGCCTGGCTTGCCGGGAAGTGATAGACAAACGTCGGACGGTCTTTGCCAATCTGCGGTTCCACGCCGAAGGTGAACAGCAGCTGCAGCAGCGTGTCGCGATCCTCTTCGGTATCCGCCACGTTGCTCAGATCCAGTTTTGCCGCCACTTCACGCAGCTGGGCTTTGTCCGCCGACAGCGGATCGATTTCCAGATGGCGCTGGAAGGCCTGTTGATAGGAGAGCGTTTCGGCTTCTGAGCAGTCCAGTACCTGCTGCAGCAGATCGTCCACCTCATTCATCAGGCGGTACATATCATAGTGCGGGCGGTACCACTCCAGCATGGTGAATTCCGGGTTGTGGTGACGCCCCATCTCTTCATTACGGAAGCTGCGGCACAGCTGATACACCGGACCACACCCCGCCGCCAGCAGGCGCTTCATGTGATATTCCGGGCTGGTCATCAGATACAGATTCATGCCCTGGGAGTGGCCTGGGCCAACAAAACGGGTTTCAAACGGGACCAGATGAATATCCGTTACCGTTGCCTGACTCATGCACGGGGTTTCCACCTCCAGGACGCCGCGGTCGGCAAAGAAACGGCGGATCTCCGTCATAATTGCGGCGCGTTTTAACAGATTTGGGATGGATGCGCTCGGCTGCCAGGTGGCCGTTTCGCTCATGAGTTTTTCTCCGATTTCAGACAAGGGCACGAAGTCTACTCGTTAGCAGTGGCAGAGACAAATTTTGCGCAGTAAAAACGCGTATTTCATTTATGTGGATTATTCTGTGATGCATTTCATCAATCACGATGATAAATCACCGCACAGAACAGCAAAAAAATCGAACACGTCAAATTTCCCTCACAACTACGCGGTTATACTGTTATACCCATAAAGGAGCAGTGGAATCGCTTCCGCAATCGCCCGTTCGGGCAGGTGAACTTCCTTTAGTTCATCGCATTGCGGGAAAACAAAAATCTGGAGGAATGTCGTGCAAACTTTTCAAGCCGATCTTGCCGTAATAGGCGCTGGCGGGGCTGGATTACGCGCTGCAATTGCTGCGGCACAAGCCAACCCGAACGCTAAAATCGCATTGATTTCAAAAGTCTATCCGATGCGCAGCCACACAGTGGCAGCAGAAGGAGGATCCGCCGCCGTCGCGCAGGATCATGACAGCTTCGAATACCATTTCCACGACACGGTTGCAGGGGGCGACTGGCTTTGCGAACAGGATGTCGTTGACTACTTCGTGCACCATTGCCCAACGGAGATGACCCAACTGGAACAATGGGGATGCCCGTGGAGCCGCCGTCCGGACGGCAGCGTTAACGTCCGCCGCTTCGGTGGCATGAAGATCGAACGCACCTGGTTCGCCGCCGATAAGACCGGCTTCCACATGCTGCACACCCTCTTCCAGACCTCCCTTCAGTTCCCACAAATTCAGCGCTTCGATGAACATTTTGTCCTCGACATTCTGGTCGACGACGGTCATGCACGTGGCCTGGTGGCGATGAATATGATGGAAGGCACGCTCGTCCAGATCCGCGCCAATGCGGTGGTGATGGCAACGGGCGGTGCGGGTCGCGTCTATCGCTACAACACCAACGGCGGCATCGTCACCGGCGACGGGATGGGCATGGCGCTGAGCCACGGCGTGCCGCTGCGCGATATGGAGTTTGTGCAGTATCACCCAACCGGCCTGCCGGGCTCCGGCATTTTGATGACGGAAGGCTGCCGCGGTGAAGGCGGTATTCTGGTCAACAAAAACGGCTACCGCTATCTGCAGGATTACGGCATGGGCCCGGAAACCCCGCTCGGCGAGCCGAAAAACAAATACATGGAGCTCGGCCCGCGCGACAAAGTTTCTCAGGCCTTCTGGCACGAGTGGCGCAAGGGCAACACCATCTCAACGCCGCGCGGCGACGTGGTCTATCTCGACCTGCGTCACCTGGGCGAGAAGAAACTGCTGGAGCGTCTGCCGTTTATCTGCGAACTGGCAAAAGCCTACGTGGGCGTCGACCCGGTGAAAGAGCCGATACCGGTACGCCCAACCGCGCACTACACCATGGGCGGGATTGAAACCGACCAGCAGTGTGAAACCCGCATTAAAGGGCTGTTCGCCGTGGGCGAGTGTTCCTCCGTCGGCCTGCACGGCGCCAACCGTCTGGGCTCTAACTCGCTGGCAGAGCTGGTCGTCTTTGGCCGCATGGCGGGCGAGCGCGCCATGGAGCGTGCGGCAACCGCAGGCGAAGCAAACGGTGCGGCGCTGGATGCGCAGGTCACAGACGTTGAAAAACGCCTGAAGGATCTGGTGAACCAGGAAGGCAACGAGAACTGGTCGAAGATCCGCGACGAGATGGGCCTGTCGATGGAAGAAGGCTGCGGTATCTACCGTACGCCGGAACTGATGCAGAAAACCGTCGACAAGCTGGCGGAACTGCAGGAGCGCTTCAAGCGCGTGCGCATCACCGATACCTCCAGCGTCTTCAACACCGACCTGCTCTATACCATTGAGCTTGGCCACGGCCTGAACGTCGCGGAATGTATGGCGCACTCTGCGCTGGCGCGTAAAGAGTCTCGCGGCGCCCACCAGCGTCTGGACGAAGGCTGTACCGAACGTGACGACGTCAATTTCCTGAAACACACTCTCGCCTGGCGCGATGCGGATGGCACCACGCGTCTGGACTACAGCGACGTGAAAATCACCACGCTGCCACCGGCTAAACGCGTGTATGGCGCAGAAGCAGAAGCCGCCGAGAAGAAGGAGAAGGCGAATGGCTGAGATGCAAAAATTGAAAGTTGAAGTGGTGCGCTACAACCCGGAAGTGGATACCGCCCCCCACAGCGCTTTCTACGAAGTGCCTTATGACGAGCAAACCTCCCTGCTGGATGCGCTCGGCTATATCAAAGACAACCTGGCGCCGGACCTGAGCTACCGCTGGTCCTGCCGCATGGCGATCTGCGGCTCCTGCGGCATGATGGTCAACAAGGTGCCGAAGCTGGCCTGTAAAACCTTCCTGCGTGACTACACCAAAGGCATTAAGGTTGAAGCGCTGGGCAACTTCCCGATTGAGCGCGATCTGGTGGTCGATATGACCCACTTTATCGAAAGCCTGGAAGCGATTAAGCCGTACATCATCGGCAACCCGCGCACGCCGGACCAGGGTCCGAACACCCAGACGCCGGCTCAGATGGCGAAATACCATCAGTTCTCCGGCTGCATCAACTGCGGCCTGTGCTACGCCGCCTGTCCTCAGTTTGGCCTGAACCCGGAGTTCATCGGCCCGGCCGCCATTACCCTGGCGCACCGCTATAACGAAGACAGCCGCGACCACGGCAAAAAAGAACGTATGGCGCAGCTAAACGGCCAGAACGGCGTCTGGACCTGTACGTTTGTGGGCTACTGCTCCGAAGTCTGTCCGAAGCACATCGACCCGGCCGCCGCAATTCAGCAGGGTAAAGTGGAAAGCTCGAAAGACTTTCTTATCGCTACCCTGAAACCACGCTAAGGAGTGCATGATGACGACTAAACGCAAAGCCTACGTGCGGCCTGTGCCGTCCACCTGGTGGAAAAACCTGCCGTTTTATCGCTTCTATATGCTGCGTGAAGGCACGGCGGTACCGGCGGTCTGGTTCAGCCTTGAGTTAATGTATGGCGTTTTTGCCCTTAAACACGGGCCGGAAACTTGGGCGAACTTTGTCGGTTTCCTGCAAAACCCAATCATCGTGGTTCTGAACCTGATCGCGCTCGCGGCGGCGCTACTTCATACCAAAACCTGGTTTGAACTGGCGCCAAAAGCGGCAAACATCATCATTAAAGACGAAAAAATGGGGCCGGAGCCAGTCATTAAAGGGCTATGGGCAGTGACGATCCTGGCCACTGTTGTCATTCTGTTTGTCGCACTGTTCTGGTAAGGAGACTACTGTGATCAATCCAAATCCAAAACGTTCAGACGAGCCGGTCTTCTGGGGCCTGTTTGGCGCAGGCGGCATGTGGAGTGCCATCATCGCCCCGGTAATCATCCTGCTGGTCGGCATTATGCTGCCGCTGGGGCTGTTCCCGGGCGATGCGCTGAGCTACGAGCGCGTGCTGGCGTTTGCGAGCAGCTTTATTGGCCGCGTGTTCATCTTCCTGATGATCGTCCTGCCGCTGTGGTGCGGCCTGCACCGCATTCACCATGCGATGCATGACCTAAAAATCCATGTGCCGAGCGGTAAATGGGTGTTCTACGGGCTGGCAACCATCCTGACCGTGGTGACGCTGATTGCCGTGGTCACTATCTGACGCTTCTGGCCCGCCATCCGGCGGGCCTTTTATTTCTGCATCTTTCCCACCAGCCATTGGGCAAATTCATGCATTGCGGACGTTTCAGCCCGCGACTGCAGTCTCGTTAACCAGTAACTGCCCAGATCAATTTGCGTTGTAAACGGCTGCACGATGCGCTCGCTGTTCAGCAAATGGGTAAACATATCGACAGGCGCAATGGCAATGCCCATACCTGCCTGTGCGGCTTCCAGCATGGTGACAGACGAATCAAACACCATCACCCGGTGCGTTGGCGACGGAGGATGCTCGCCTGCCGCCTGCATCCACGCCGACCATTCGTCGCGTCGGTAAGAGCGCAGCAGGGTAAACTTCAGGATGTCGGCCGGAGACTGGAGCACGGCGGCGATTTCGGGCGAGCAAAGCGGCGCCAGCGGCGCAGGGCACAGGAACTGCGCCTCGGTGCCGTGCCACGCTCCACCACCGTAGCGGATCGTATAATCAAGCCCTTCAGCAGCCGGATCGACGCGGTTGTTATGGGTGGAAAGGTGAAGATCGATATGCGGATAACAGCGGCGAAAGTCCGCGAGCTGAGAGAACAGGATACCCGTGGCGAAAGTCCCTACTACGCCAATTTTTAGCTTCTCCTGAGCGCGCTGGCTGGCAAAGCGATCCAGCATTCCGGCGATACGATCGAATGAATCATTCAGCACCGGCAGCAGATTTTCCCCCTCCGTGGTCAGCATCAGGCCGCGCGAGACGCGGACAAACAGCTGGCAATTCAGATGCTGCTCCAGCGCCTTAACGTGCTGGCTGATGGCGGAATGGGTGACGTTCAGCTCTATCGCGGCATGCGTAAAACTGAGGTGCCGGGCGGCCGCTTCGAAGGCGCGAAGCGAATTAAGCGGAAGATAGCTGCGGGTCATTGTTCCATCCGTTAGAAAAATTAACAGCTCATGCTAAATTTAACCGTTTGTCAGCCATAGTCAAATCCAACAGACTACAGCGGTCTGCCGGGCCCGGACACTCCCTTGACCTGCTATTATGGAAGATAATTGATGATGAAAAAATTCCTTTGCTGCGCCCTGCTGCTCAGCACATCCTGCTCTGTACTCGCCGCGCCGATGTCGGAAAAACAGCTGGCTGACGTGGTAGAACGCAACGTTACGCCCCTGATGAAAGCGCAGGGTATTCCAGGCATGGCGGTGGCCGTGATTTATCAGGGCCAGCCACACTACTTTACCTTTGGAAAGGCCGATATCGCGGCGAACAAACCCGTCACCCCGCAAACCCTGTTCGAACTGGGCTCTATAAGTAAAACCTTCACCGGCGTGCTGGGGGGCGATGCTATTTCCCGCGGCGAAATTTCGATGGGCGATCCGGTAACTAAATATTGGCCTGAACTGACCGGCAAGCAGTGGCAAGGGATTCGCATGCTGGATCTGGCAACCTACACCGCCGGTGGCCTGCCTTTACAGGTGCCCGATGAGGTTACAGATAACGCATCCCTGCTGCGCTTCTATCAAAACTGGCAGCCTCAGTGGAAGCCGGGCACAACGCGTCTTTACGCCAACTCCAGCATCGGTCTTTTTGGCGCGCTGGCGGTCAAACCTTCCGGCATGAGCTATGAGCAGGCCATGACGGCGCGGGTCCTTAAGCCGCTCAAGCTGGATCATACCTGGATTAACGTTCCGAAAGCGGAGGAGACGCATTACGCCTGGGGATATCGTGACGGTAAAGCGGTCCACGTTTCACCGGGCATGCTGGACGCAGAGGCATATGGCGTGAAAACCAACGTGCAGGATATGGCGAGCTGGGTGATGGCCAACATGGCCCCTGACGCGCTGCAGGATACGTCCCTGAAGCAAGGTATTACGCTGGCGCAGTCTCGCTACTGGCGCGTGGGTGCCATGTATCAGGGGTTAGGTTGGGAGATGCTTAACTGGCCGGTCGATGCCAAAACCGTCGTCGGAGGCAGTGATAACAAGGTGGCGCTGGCACCGTTGCCTGCGAGAGAAGTGAATCCACCCGTTCCCCTGGTTAAGGCCTCATGGGTGCACAAAACGGGCTCCACCGGCGGGTTTGGCAGCTACGTGGCCTTTATTCCTGAAAAGCAACTCGGCATTGTGATGCTGGCGAATAAAAGCTATCCGAACCCGGCGCGAGTTGAGGCGGCATACCGTATCCTCGACGCGCTGCAGTAAAACATTGCCGGGTAGCGCTGCGCTTACCCGGCGAAACACACCGCACAAAAACCACATTTTCCTTGCCGTCATCTACACTTAACAAAAAAACAGTAAGGAAACTCCTATGCGCATTTTGCCTGTTATCGCTGCGGTGACAGCCGCGTTTTTAGTGGTTGCCTGCAGTTCCCCTACCCCACCTCCTGGCGTTACCGTCGTCACGCCTTTTGATGCACAACGCTTCCTCGGAACATGGTATGAAATCGCGCGCCTCGACCATCGGTTTGAGCAGGGCTTAGAGAAGGTTACTGCTAATTACAGCCCAATGGATGATGGCGGTATTCAGGTGATCAACCGGGGCTATAATCCCGAGCGGGAGATGTGGCAGCAGTCGGTCGGGAAAGCCTATTTCACTGGCGACCCGCGACGGGCCGCGCTCAAAGTCTCTTTCTTCGGCCCGTTTTATGGCGGCTATAACGTAATAGCACTCGACAGAGAGTACCGTCACGCGCTGGTCTGCGGGCCGGATCGCGACTATCTGTGGATACTTTCCCGCACGCCAACTATTTCGTCAGAAATGAAACAGCAGATGCTGGACGTCGCGACCCGACAGGGGTTTGATGTGTCGAAACTCATCTGGGTAAAACAGCCCCGTTAATGGGTACTGAGCTTCAGCCCAATGATACCGGCAACAATCAGAGCGAGGCTGGCAATGCGCGCCAGGCTCGCTGACTCACCCAGCAGCAGAATGCCGGTAATCGCCGCGCCTACGGCACCGATCCCCGTCCAGACGGCATAGGCCGTTCCCACGGGCAGAGAACGCATTGCCCACGATAGCAGAACAATGCTCACGATCATCGCCGTAACGGTAATAACGCTGGGCGTCAGGCGGGTAAATCCGTGGGTGTACTTGAGACCAATCGCCCATACCACTTCGAGCAGACCAGCAATAAAGAGAATAATCCAGGACATCTCGGGCTCCTTAACTTAAAAACAGTTGGGGCCGTCCCCGATGAAGGAAGCGCTTACGGGTCGTCCCGCAAGGCAGATAACACCCCATATTTTGGTTAGCGTGCGATTTTTTTTCAATCATTTTCTGATGAACGCGTTAAGCCCAGAAATAGCCGCAGTATGGCGCGGAGTTCAGGCATTTATAGCTCATCGGACTTCTCTATGATGATGTGCTTTCTGATGGCAGGAAGCCAAACCACTAGCCGACTGCGAATAAAATATGTTCAAGATTCTTTTGATTGACCGTTGTCACTTCACCCGCACCGGGTTTGAAGCATGGCTCAATCATTCCGGTTTGTTCCCGGGGCACTACGTTGTGACCGGGCTGAACAATCTATTCCTCGCCAGGGAGCACATTCTGCAATGGAAACCTGAGCTGGTCATCGCTGACCTGCATGGTTTCAGGCAGGATATTCACCATTTCCAGCAACTCTCTTCCTTGCTGAACGCCAGCGAAAAATTACCTTTTATTATGCTGCAATCGGGAGAGGACAAGGACCTGGCGACCTGGCTCGGGAACTTCCCGGTCTGGTCTTCGCTAATGAAAAATGCCCCTCTTGAGGAAATCGCGACGGTTATCAATGACGCGTTAATTTCGCGCGCAAGCACGTACCGCCCGACGGTGGCCGCCCCCTTGCTGACACGACAGGAGGAGAAAGTGTTGACGTTATGGATGGACGGCGCGAGCAACCAAAAGATAGCCGCTCACCTGAGCATTAACGGAAAAACGGTTTATACCTATAAACGCAATATCCGCATGAAGCTGCATATGGATACACGCTTTTCACCGTTTTTATCCCTGCAGGAAGCAGAGAATTGACGGTACGGTGAAACTCACGTGCCGTACCGTCCATGCTTCATTAGTTCTGAGCTTTAGTTGCTGCACCAGAAATCGCGTTACCACCGTCGGAGATATCCTCCCCTACGCCGCGGGTGGTATTACATGCAGTCAACACGGAGGAAAGCACGAGGACAGAAAAGATCGCTGCAATTGTTTTCTTAACCATAATATCTTCCTTTTATAGCCAAAGTTGTTTTGTGTATAGCAACTTAAGAATAGACAAGATCCCGCCGATTGACGGAAAAGGAAGCAATTTTAGGAAAATTAGACGGACTTAGCTGGCTGCGTGAGAAATGATATGACCGAGGTCCTGGATATCTTCCCCCATGCCACGGGCGGTGTTACAGCCGGAAAGCAGTACGCTGGAGAGCGCTAACAGAAGCAGAATTTTAACGGTACGTTTCATCATCCCTGCCTGCAAAAATCAGGCGCAGCGGGCGCTGCGCCTTGAATCATGACGTAAATTACTTCACGCGAGATACGTATTCGCCGGAGCGAGTATCCACTTTGATCACTTCACCGATCTGTACGAACAGCGGTACTTTCACCACAGCGCCGGTGGAGAGCGTTGCTGGCTTGCCGCCAGTACCCGCGGTGTCACCTTTCAGACCTGGATCGGTTTCAACGATTTCCAGCTCAACAAAGTTTGGTGGGGTAACGGCGATAGGCTGGCCGTTCCACAGGGTCACGATGCACTCAGCCTGATCCAGCAGCCACTTCGCGTTATCGCCAATGGCTTTCGCGTCAGCAGACAGCTGCTCGAAGGTTTCGTTGTTCATGAAGTGCCAGAACTCACCGTCGTTGTACAGGTAAGTCAGGTTCATATCGACAACATCAGCGCCTTCAGCGGAGTCAGTAGATTTGAAGGTTTTCTCAACACGGGTGCCGGTCAGCAGGCGGCGCAGCTTAACGCGTGCGAATGCCTGACCTTTACCTGGTTTAACGAATTCGCTGGCTTCAACCGCGTACGGTTCGCCGTCCATCATGATTTTAAGACCAGCACGAAAATCGTTGCTATAGTACGTTGCCATAAGGCCCTCTAAATTTGTTAACTGGTAGCTAAGCCACAAAATGGCGCATATTGTAACCCTAAACACCCCATCCAGAGAAGATTGGTTATCGCAACTTGCCGATGTAATCACCAGTCCTGATGAATTGCTGCGTCTTTTAGACCTCGATCAGCACCCGGAGTTGCTTGCTGGCCGTGAGGCAAAGCGACTTTTCGCCCTGCGCGTTCCCCGCGCGTTTGTTGCGCGCATGGAAAAAGGCAACCCTGACGATCCTTTATTAAAACAAACCCTTACGTCGCAGGATGAGTTTATTACAGCGCCGGGCTACAGCACCGATCCGCTGGAAGAGCAAAACAGCGTGGTGCCGGGTTTACTGCACAAATATCTCAATCGCGCCCTGCTGCTGGTAAAAGGCGGCTGTGCGGTAAATTGTCGTTACTGCTTCCGTCGGCACTTCCCGTATGCCGAAAACCAGGGAAATAAGCGCAACTGGCAGGTTGCGCTGGACTATATCGCCGCCCATCCAGAGCTGGATGAGATTATTTTTTCCGGCGGTGACCCGCTGATGGCAAAAGATCATGAACTGGACTGGCTTTTGACGCAGCTTGAAGCCATCCCGCACATCAAACGTCTGCGCATTCACAGCCGTTTACCGATTGTCATTCCGGCACGTATCACTGACGGCCTGGTTGCACGCCTGGAGCAGTCACGTCTACAGGTGCTGCTGGTAAACCATATCAACCACGCGAACGAGATCGACGATGAATTTCGCGCGGCGATGGCGCGTCTGCGTAAGGCGGGCGTGACGCTGCTCAACCAGAGCGTATTGTTACGCGGCGTGAACGACAGCGCCCGGGTGCTGGCCGATCTCAGCAATGCCTTGTTTGACGCAGGCGTGATGCCCTATTACCTGCACGTGCTGGATCGCGTGCAGGGCGCGGCGCATTTCATGGTGACGGATGAAGAAGCCCGACAGATTATGCGCGAGCTGTTAACGCTGGTTTCAGGTTATATGGTGCCGAAGCTGGCACGCGAGATTGGCGGAGAGCCGAGTAAGACGCCGCTGGATTTGCAACTGCGGCAGCGCTAAAAGGCAGGTGGCGCTACGCTTACCTGCCCTACGAGGTGGGGCGCAGCGCCATCAGCAAGTAAACTCAGTTCGGGCACTTATAGACCTGGCCGCTCATCTGGCTGGCCGTTGGCACGAAGCTGGAGAGCATTCCTTGCGTCGGGCTGCTCACGCCGTAAATCACGTTCCCCCCCATTGCAGCAGCCTGGTTACGCAAGGCATTCGCCGCGCCGCGCATAGAGCCACCTTCTTCACCGTGCTGACCCGACATCCAGTTACTTTGTTCACCGGTGGCCGTGCCTAACAGCTGGCATTCGCTGCCTGGCTTATCTTCCACAAAGCGAACGCCCTGGCCCGCTGCCGACAGTTCATTGCTGGAGCTACAACCCGCCAGCAGCAACGCTGCTCCTACGATCCCTGCACAGACTTTTACGCGCATGTTATTCCTCGTTTTCAATAAGCTGGACAGTAATTGTCCGTGTGTAAATCTTATACCTAAAAGATGACTAAAAGAAAAATCCCCGCGCATTTCTGCGAGCCGGATTCCGTACATCACTCCTCCGACATCTTAAATGAATTCTGATAATGCCCTTTGGGATATCGTGTTTTAGCCCTCGATCGTTTTTAGTGTTGCGACGTACAACTTTTGTACGCGATTAAAACAGGGGGTTTCATGAGTGCATCATCCTCAGGAGAGGAAAAGGTAACATGGGTGGGCTATCTGGCGTTTGTGCTCACCATCGTATTTTTCTCAGGCTTTTTCGCCAAAAGTTCCGAATGGTGGCGCGTGCTGGATTTTACCGTCCTAAACGGCAGCTTCGGTCCGGTGAACGGCGCGCTCACGTTTCGCGGTGAGGGCGGCACGGGGGCGAAAGACGGTTTCTTATTTGCCCTTGAACTGGCGCCTTCGGTCATTTTATCGCTCGGGATCATTGCCGTCACCGAGGGGCTGGGCGGGCTGCGTGCCGCGCAACAGCTGATGACGCCCATTTTGCGCCCACTGCTTGGCGTACCGGGCGTCTGCTCTCTGGCCCTCATCGCCAACCTGCAAAATACCGATGCCGCAGCAGGGATGACCAAAGAGTTGACCGACGAAGGGGCTATTACCGATCGCGAGCGCGCCATTTTCGCCACCTTCCAGACCAGCGGTAGCGCCATCATTACCAACTATTTTTCTTCCGGCGCCGCACTCTTCACGTTTATTACCGTCCCGGTAATCACGCCGCTGGCCGTCATACTGATGTTTAAATTTGTTGGCGCGAACCTCCTGCGTCTGTGGATCGCTCACATGGAAGATCGTCGTATTCAGGAGGAAAAAAATGATCGCCCAGCCGCGTAAAAATATCATGGACATGTTTATCGATGGCGCCCGCCGAGGCTTTACCATCGCCACCACCAGCCTGCTGCCGAACGTGGTTATGGCGTTTGTCATCATTCAGGCGCTCAAGGTGACCGGCCTGCTGGATATTGTTGGCAATATTTGCGAGCCAATTATGGCCCTGTGGGGGCTTCCGGGCGCGGCGGCAACGGTCCTGCTGGCCTCGGTGATGAGTATGGGCGGCGGCGTGGGGGTTTGCGCCAGCCTGGTGGCTGCCGGCACGCTCAACGGCCACGATGCCACCGTTCTGCTGCCCGCCATCTATCTGATGGGCAATCCGGTGCAAAACACCGGCCGCTGTCTGGGCACCGCAGGCGTTAACCCGAAGTATTATCCGCACATCATTACCGTCTGCGTCATTAACGCCCTGCTCTCAATGTGGGTAATGCAGCTACTCTTCTGAGGAGATAAAAATGGATTTTTCAGTGCTGGAACCCCATCTTTTCCGCAATGTGCACCTTTACGCGCCGGAGGATCGGGGACGTTGCGATCTGCTGATCGCCGGGGGAAAAATCGTCGCGATTGAAAAAACGGATCGCGCAGCAATCCAGCTTAGCTGTCCTGAAACCGATCTCGCCGGGGCGGTGGTTTGTCCAGGCTTTATCGATCAGCACGTACACCTGATCGGCGGCGGCGGTGAAGCCGGTCCGCACACCCGGACGCCGGAGGTACGGTTGTCCGCGCTGGTGGCGGCGGGCATCACCTCCGTTGTTGGCCTGCTGGGTACCGACGGCGTGACCCGTCATCCCGAATCTCTGCTGGCAAAAACGCGGGCGCTTGAGCATGAAGGGATCAGCGCGTGGATGCTGACAGGCGCATACGGGCTGCCTTCTCCGACGATTACCGGCAGCATCGAAAAGGATGTGGCGCTGATTGATAAAATCATCGGCGTGAAATGCGCGATTTCCGACCATCGCTCTTCCGCACCAGCGGATGACCAGCTCGCGAATATGGCCGCCCAGTCGCGCGTCGGCGGGCTGCTGGGCGCCAAAGCGGGCATATCCGTGTTTCACCTCGGCAACAGCCCGAAGCTGCTGGAGCCGCTGCTTAACATCCTGAAAAACGCCGACGTGCCACGCACGAAGCTGCTGCCAACCCACGTTAACCGCGACCAGGCGCTGTTCCTCGCCGCGCTGGATTATGCCCGCGACGGGGGCTATATCGACATCACCACCAGCATCAGTGAGCCCATTGATGCCGCCACCGCCATCGCGACGGCCCGTGAAGCACAGGTGCCGTTTAACCGGCTTACGCTCAGCTCGGACGGTAACGGCAGCCAACCGAATTTTGACGCGAACGGTAATCTGGTGGGCATTGGCGTAGCCGGGTTCGAATCTCTGCCTCAGACGCTGCAGCAACTGGTCAGCCGGTATCACCTGCCGCTGGAGGAGGCGCTTCTGCCGTTTACGCGTAACGTAGCGGAGTTTCTCGGGCTGGAGCATAAGGGGCGGCTCGCGCCCGGATGCGATGCCGATTTCCTGGTGCTGACGGATGACCTGAAGATCCGCGAGGTCTGGGCGAAAGGCCGCCAGATGGTGTGCGAAGGCGTAGCATGCGTGAAGGGAACATTTGAGTAGCGGCAATAAAAAACCCCGGACATTTCTGCCCGGGGTTCGTTCTGAGAGGTTCAGAACAACATGATTACATCATGCCGCCCATTCCACCCATGCCGCCCATACCAGCAGCACCTAAGTCAGGCGCGTCGCCTTTTGGCAGGTCGGTTACCATGCACTCGGTCGTGATCATCAGGCCAGCTACAGATGCCGCGTACTGCAGAGCAGAACGGGTCACTTTAGTTGGATCCAGGATACCGAAGTCGATCATGTTGCCGTATTCTTCAGTTGCCGCGTTGTAACCGTAGTTACCTTCACCCGCTTTCACTTTGTTCGCAACCACAGACGGCTCTTCACCGGCGTTGGACACGATCTGACGCAGAGGAGCTTCCATTGCGCGCAGCGCAACTTTGATACCCACGTTCTGGTCTTCGTTCTGAGCGGTCAGGCCAGCCAGCTTAGCGGCTACACGTACCAGCGCGACACCACCACCAGCAACTACGCCTTCTTCTACCGCAGCACGGGTGGCGTGCAGGGCATCGTCAACGCGTGCTTTCTTCTCTTTCATTTCAACTTCGGTCGCCGCACCAACTTTGATTACCGCAACGCCGCCAGCCAGTTTAGCTACGCGCTCCTGCAGTTTTTCACGGTCGTAATCGGAAGTGGCTTCTTCGATCTGCTTACGGATCTGACCAACACGGCCCTGAATAGCGGCTTCTTCACCCACACCGTCGATGATGGTGGTGGTGTCTTTGTTGATCACAACGCGTTTCGCCTGGCCCAGGTCTTCCAGGGTCGCTTTTTCCAGCTCCATACCGATCTCTTCGGAGATCACGGTACCACCGGTCAGGGTAGCGATATCCTGCAGCATTGCTTTACGGCGATCGCCGAAGCCAGGTGCTTTAACCGCAGCCACTTTCACGATGCCACGCATGGTGTTAACCACCAGGGTCGCCAGCGCTTCGCCTTCAACATCTTCAGCGATGATAACCAGCGGCTTGCCTGCTTTCGCAACGGCTTCCAGCACTGGCAGCATTTCACGGATGTTGGAGATTTTCTTGTCAGCCAGCAGGATGAACGGGCTTTCCAGCTCAACAGCGCCAGTTTCTGGCTTGTTGATGAAGTATGGGGACAGGTAACCGCGGTCGAACTGCATACCTTCAACCACGTCCAGTTCGTCTTCCAGACCGGTACCGTCTTCAACGGTGATCACGCCTTCTTTACCGACTTTATCCATCGCTTCAGCGATCAGTTTACCTACGGTTTCGTCAGAGTTAGCGGAGATAGTACCAACCTGAGCAATGGCTTTAGAGTCAGAGCACGGTACGGACAGCGCTTTCAGTTCTTCAACAGCGGATGCGACAGCTTTGTCGATACCACGTTTCAGATCCATTGGGTTCATGCCCGCAGCAACGGCTTTCAGGCCTTCAGTGATGATAGCCTGCGCCAGTACGGTCGCGGTGGTGGTACCGTCGCCTGCAGCGTCGTTCGCTTTAGAGGCAACTTCTTTCACCATCTGCGCGCCCATGTTTTCGAACTTGTCTTCCAGCTCGATTTCACGTGCAACGGAAACACCATCTTTGGTGATGGTTGGCGCGCCGAAGGATTTATCCAGCACTACGTTACGGCCTTTCGGGCCCAGGGTCACTTTAACTGCATCTGCCAGTACGTTTACGCCGCGGAGCATTTTTACACGAGCGTCGTTACCGAATTTTACGTCTTTAGCTGCCATGTTCTTATTTCCTCAAATTCTCGTGCGTAAATTACGCTTCAACAATTGCCAGAATGTCGCTCTCGGACATGATCAACACTTCTTCATTGTCGATCTTCTCGGATTTCACGCCGTAGCCATCGTTGAAAATTACGATGTCACCAACTTTAACGTCCAGCGGCTGCACAGTTCCGTTTTCCAGGATGCGGCCCTTACCGACAGCGATGATTTCGCCACGCGTTGATTTGGCTGCTGCAGAACCGGTCAGAACGATGCCGCCAGCAGACTTGGTTTCAACTTCTTTACGTTTGACGATCACACGATCATGTAACGGACGAATACTCATTGATAGCTCTCCTTTGAGAAAGTCATTATCAGTTATGGATGACGCCGGCCCGCATGCGGTTTTCCGACTAGTGCCCTGAGAGATGGGGATAGCTTTTTACCCCTTCAAGGGGGAATCGAAAAAAAATTTGCGAAAGTGTTACCATCCACTCTCTTTTGATGGTGGCAGGGCAAGGTAAATGAGTGGACTCAGGCAGGAGCTGGGGCTGGCGCAGGGCGTTGGCCTGCTTTCAACCTCCTTGTTAGGTACCGGCGTGTTTGCCGTACCGGCACTGGCGGCGCTGGTCGCCGGAAATAACAGTCTTTGGGCATGGCCGGTGCTGATCCTGCTGGTGTTCCCGGTGGCGATTGTGTTTGCCATACTCGGGCGGCACTTCCCCAGCGCGGGCGGCGTAGCGCATTTTGTCGGCATGGCGTTTGGTCCGCGCATGGAGCGCGTAACCGGCTGGCTGTTTTTGTCGGTAATACCCGTTGGCCTTCCGGCAGCCCTGCATATCGCCACCGGCTTTGGACAGGCGCTGTTTGGCTGGCACGACGAACAACTGCTGCTGGCTGAGCTGGGTACGCTGGCGATCGTCTGGTGGGTGGGCTCGCGCGGAGCCAGTTCAAGCGCGAATCTGCAAACGTTGGTTGCAGCGTTGATCGTCGTGCTGATCGTCGCCATCTGGTTTGCGGGTAACATTACCGTAGCGGATATCCCCTTCCCTGCGATAAACGATATCGACCATTCACAGCTTTTCGCTGCGTTATCCGTCATGTTCTGGTGTTTTGTTGGACTTGAAGCGTTCGCTCACCTGGCATCCGAGTTTAAACAGCCCGAGCGTGATTTTCCCCGCGCTCTGATGATTGGTTTACTGCTGGCGGGCACCGTATACTGGGCCTGTACCGTGCTGGTGCTGCACTTCAACGCGTTCGGCGAAGATAAAGCCGCCGCCGCATCGCTACCGGGTATCGTGGTTAAACTTTTCGGCGTGAAGGCGCTATGGGTGGCCTGTGTGATTGGCTATCTCGCCTGCTTTGCCAGCCTCAACATTTATATCCAGAGCTTCGCCCGTCTGGTGTGGTCACAGGCGCGCTACAAACCTGAGAGCCGCCTCGCGCGGTTGTCTAAACGTCAACTCCCGATGAATGCGCTGAATGCCGTGTTGGGCTGCTGCGTCCTGAGCTCGCTGGGTATTTATCTTCTCGACATCAACCTCGATGCTCTAATTATCTACGCCAACGGTATTTTCATCATGATCTACCTGCTGTGCATGCTCGCGGGCTGTCGTCTGCTTAAAGGTCGCTATAAAGCACTGGCGGTCGTCGGGGGCATGCTGTGCCTGCTGTTGCTGGCGATGGTGGGATGGAAGAGTGCGTACGCCATCGTCATGCTGGCGGGGCTGTGGGCGTTTTTACCGAAGCGGAAAAATCCGTAGGCCCGGTAAGCGAAGCCACCGGGCAAAAAAATTATCGATCGTCTTTATGGTCTAAACGGTCGCGCTGTTCATCCTTGCGCTGATACTCCCCTTCGAAGGTATCGCCTGGCCCTGTGCTGAACCCGCCGCCCGGCATGCGGCTGAAGCGCAGGTGCGGCAGCAGCTTCATGGTCAGGTGCTTCTGCACCGGCGGCAACAGCAACAGCAGGCCGAGGAAGTCGGTGAAGAACCCCGGCAGGATCAGCAGCAGGCCAGCAATAATCAGCGACACGCTTTTGATCATCTCTTCTGCCGGGCTTTCGCCTGCGGCCATCTTCTGCTGCATTATCAGGAAATTTTTGAAACCCTGATTACGCACCAGCGACATGCCGATGACGGAGGTGAAGATCACCAGAATCAGCGTCAGCAGGACGCCCAGCACGTGAGCTACCTGAATGAAAATAGAAATCTCAATGTAAACATAGAGAAAGAAAGCAATAAACGGTATCCAGCGCACTGGCATCTCCTGTGTGGCAGGTGCCATCTGGCCCCTGTCTGAATGTGTTCGCGTCACGCGTCTGTAAGAGATGGAGACGGTTAGCCAAAATTCAATCGGTTTGCACGGATATTTTTTTCGGAAATATTAAAGCGGTGACACATTTCACAGATTAATAATTATCATGGAATCGGGTCGATAATAAGTGATCCAGCTTACGGCAATTCGCTATCATCAGCATATGATCTCGAACATCTGGCCGATTGAGGGAATAATCGTCGGTCAGAAAATATTCAAAACCACATATATGTTGTGTGTTTAGTACAATCCATCGGCAGCTTGAAAAGAAGGTTCACATGTTAAACAACATTCGTATCGAAGAAGACTTGTTGGGTACCAGGGAAGTTCCAGCGGATGCCTACTATGGTGTTCACACTCTGAGAGCGATTGAAAACTTCTACATCAGCAACAGCAAAATCAGCGATATCCCTGAGTTTGTCCGTGGCATGGTGATGGTGAAGAAAGCCGCAGCGCTGGCGAACAAAGAGCTGCAAACCATTCCTAAAAGCGCGGCAAATGCGATTATCGCTGCCTGCGATGAAGTGCTGAACAACGGCAAATGCATGGACCAGTTCCCGGTTGACGTCTATCAGGGCGGCGCGGGTACCTCCGTCAACATGAATACCAACGAAGTACTGGCAAACATCGGCCTTGAGCTGATGGGCCACCAGAAAGGTGAATACCAGTACCTCAACCCGAACGACCACGTTAACAAATGCCAGTCCACCAACGACGCCTACCCAACCGGCTTCCGCATCGCGGTGTATGCCTCCGTGGTCAAACTGGTCGACGCGATCAACCAGCTGGGCGATGGCTTCCAGCGTAAGGCCGTTGAGTTCCAGGACATTCTGAAAATGGGCCGTACCCAGCTGCAGGACGCGGTGCCAATGACCCTCGGTCAGGAATTCCACGCGTTTAACGTGCTGCTGAACGAAGAGACCAAAAACCTGCTGCGCACCTCCGAGCTGCTGCTGGAAGTGAACCTGGGCGCCACCGCCATCGGTACGCGTCTGAACACCCCGGATGGCTATCAGCAGCTGGCGGTTCAGAAGCTGGCGGAAGTGTCTAACCTGCCGGTGGTGCCTGCGGAAGACCTGATTGAAGCCACATCCGACTGCGGCGCGTACGTAATGGTACACAGCGCCCTGAAACGTCTGGCGGTGAAACTGTCCAAAATCTGTAATGACCTGCGCCTGCTCTCCTCCGGCCCGCGCGCTGGCCTGAACGAAATCAACCTGCCAGAGTTGCAGGCGGGTTCTTCCATTATGCCAGCCAAAGTTAACCCGGTAGTGCCAGAAGTGGTGAACCAGGTTTGCTTCAAGGTGATTGGTAACGACACCACCGTGACCATGGCCTCCGAAGCCGGTCAGCTGCAGCTGAACGTGATGGAGCCGGTGATTGGCCAGGCGATGTTTGAATCCATTCACATCCTGACTAACGCCTGCTACAACCTGCTGGAAAAATGCATTAACGGCATCACCGCGAATAAAGAAGTCTGTGAAGGCTATGTTTATAACTCCATCGGGATCGTTACTTACCTCAACCCGTTCATCGGCCACCACAACGGTGACATCGTTGGTAAGATTTGCGCCGAAACCGGTAAGAGCGTGCGTGAAGTCGTGCTGGAGCGTGGACTGTTGACCGAAGCCGAGCTGGACGATATCTTCTCGGCCCAGAACCTGATGCATCCGGCATATAAAGCGAAACGATATACCGATGAAAGCGAACAGTAACAGTTCAGGCTAGGCTTCCGAAAGGCACGTCACTTGTGACGTGCCTTTTTTCTTTTTAGGCGTTACCTAAATACAACAATTCAATATCAACTTGTTAATAAGCAAGGCAGGTCTTTATGTTTGGAGCAGAACTCGTCATCGTCCTGTTGGCGATTTATTTGGGCGCGCGGCTCGGGGGTATCGGCATTGGTTTTGCCGGCGGTCTCGGGGTGCTCGTACTTACCCTTATCTTTCAGATTAAACCCGGCGCAATTCCTTTTGACGTTATCGAAATCATCATGGCGGTTATTGCCGCTATTGCGGCCATGCAGGTGGCGGGCGGTATGGACTACCTGGTGAGCCTGGCGGAGCGCATGCTGCGCCGCCATCCGAAATACATCACCTTCCTTGCCCCGCTGGTGACCTGGTTTATGACCATTCTCGCGGGAACCGGCCACACGGCGTTCTCCACGCTGCCGGTGATCACCGAGGTGGCAAAAGAACAGGGGATTCGCCCGTCTCGTCCACTTTCTATTGCCGTGGTGGCGTCGCAGATTGCGATCACCGCGTCGCCAATCTCAGCCGCCGTAGTCTTCTTCGCGGGTATCCTTGAGCCGATGGGCGTGAGCTACCTGACGCTGCTGGCGATCTGTATTCCAGTCACGCTGATTGCGGTGATGATTACCGCCGTGCTGTGTAACTTCCTCGGTGCCGAGCTAAAAGACGATCCGGTTTACCAGGAGCGTCTGGCAAAAGGTGAAGTGAGCCTGCGCGGTAGCCAGGTCTTCGAGCTGAAGCCGCACGCGAAACGCTCCGTGCTGCTGTTCCTGATCGGTATCGTCGCCGTGATGTTCTACGCGACCGCCATCAGCGACACCGTGGGGCTGATCCAGAACCCGGTGCTGCCGCGTAACGAAGCGATTGTGGTATTCATGCTGACCATCGCCACGCTGATTAGCATCACCTGTAAAATCGACACCAGCGAAGTGCTGAACGCCAGCACCTTCAAATCCGGTATGAGCGCCTGCGTGTGCGTACTGGGCGTGGCGTGGCTCGGTGACACCTTCGTGAAAGCGCACATCAGCGACATCCAGACCGTTGCCGGCGACCTGCTGCACAACTACCCGTGGCTGCTGGCGGTGGTACTGTTCTTTGCCGCGACGCTGCTTTACTCTCAGGCTGCCACCACCAAAGCGCTGATGCCTGCGGCACTGATGCTGGGCGTGACGCCGCTGACGGCGATTGCCTCTTTTGCGGCGGTTTCTGCGCTGTTCGTTCTGCCAACCTACCCAACCCTGCTGGCCGCGGTTGAGATGGACGATACCGGCTCAACCCGCATCGGTAAGTACGTGTTTAACCACGCGTTCCTGATCCCGGGCGTGGTGGCGATTACGCTTTGCGTCGTCCTCGGCTTTATCATTGGCGGCATTGTGCTGTAAACGGTTAGCCGTTGTAAAAATAGTTAAAATCGGGCCGCTCTGCGGCCCGTTTCATTAATGACCAATCGCATGGCGTGATATAGTGAAGACTTTCGTGATGAGGAGGTCGACTTGTGAACACGCCTGATGCTGTTGTCGTACTGTGTACCGCCCCTGATGAAGCCTCTGCCCAGGATCTCGCCGCCAAAGTGCTGGCCGAAAAACTGGCTGCCTGCGTCACGCTGCTTCCCGGCGCGACCTCCCTCTATTACTGGGAAGGCAAGCTGGAGCAGGAGTATGAAGTCCAGATGTTGCTCAAAACCAATCTGGCGAATCAGCAGGCGCTCCTTGACTGCCTCAAGTCTCATCATCCTTATCAAACCCCGGAGCTGCTGGTGCTGCCAGTGGTCCACGGCGATAACGACTATCTCTCATGGCTCAACGCTTCTTTACGCTGATCCTGCTGCTGTGCAGCACGTCAGTATTTGCCGGTTTGTTTGACGCGCCCGGCCGTTCGAACTTTATTCCCGCCGACCAGGCGTTCATTTTCGACTTTCAGCAAAACCAGCACGATCTCAATCTGACCTGGCAGGTGAAAGAGGGTTACTACCTCTACCGCAAGCAGGTCAGCATCACGCCGGCAAAGGCTAACGTTGGCGCATTGCAGATGCCCGCTGGCGAATGGCATGAGGACGAGTTCTACGGTAAAAGTGAAATTTATCGCCAGCGCTTAAGCGTGCCCGTTACGGTGAATCAGGCGGATAAAGATGCCACGCTGACGGTTACGTATCAGGGCTGTGCCGACGCGGGCTTCTGCTACCCTCCTGAAACGAAGGTCGTTCCGCTTACTGAAGTTAAAGCGGCTGCCTCCCCTCTCCCCTCAGGCGAGAGGGACAGGGTGAGGGATGAAGGCGAAGCCAAAGCTGCTTCCGATCTGCCGTTCTCAGCACTTTGGGCCTTACTGATTGGTATCGGCATTGCCTTTACCCCTTGTGTCCTGCCGATGTACCCGCTTATCTCCGGGATTGTACTGGGCGGCAAACAGCGTCTTTCTACCGCCCGGGCGCTGCTCCTGGCCTTTATTTATGTGCAGGGCATGGCGCTCACCTATACCGCGCTCGGCCTCGTGGTCGCCGCGGCCGGACTGCAGTTCCAGGCAGCGCTTCAGCACCCTTACGTGCTAATCGGCCTGTCAGCCGTATTTATTCTGCTTGCGCTGTCGATGTTTGGCCTGTTCACGCTTCAGCTGCCCTCTTCGCTGCAAACCCGCTTAACCCTGATGAGCAATCGCCAGCAGGGTGGCTCTGCGGGCGGCGTGTTCGCAATGGGCGCCATCGCCGGGTTGATTTGCTCCCCCTGCACCACCGCGCCGCTGAGCGCTATCCTGCTGTACATCGCCCAGAGCGGTAATATGTGGCTCGGCGGGGGTACGCTGTATCTTTACGCGCTGGGGATGGGCCTGCCGCTGATTCTGGTGACGGTGTTTGGCAACCGCCTGCTGCCGAAGAGCGGCCCGTGGATGGAGACGGTGAAAACCGCGTTCGGCTTTGTCATCCTGGCGCTCCCGGTGTTCCTGCTGGAGCGCATCATGGGTGACGCGTGGGGTTTGCGCCTGTGGGCCATGCTCGGCGTGGCGTTCTTCTCCTGGGCGTTTATCGTCAGCCTGGGGGCAAAAAAAGCGTGGATGCGTCTGGTGCAAATTCTCCTGCTCGCCGCCGCGTTGGTGAGCGTGCGCCCGCTTCAGGATTGGGCGTTCGGCTCGCCTGTGGGCCAGACGCAGGCACATTTAAACTTTATACACGTTAAGAACGTCGATGAGCTCAACAGCGCGCTGGCGCAGGCAAAAGGCAAACCGGTGATGCTCGACCTCTATGCCGACTGGTGTGTTGCCTGCAAAGAGTTTGAAAAATACACCTTTAGCGATCCTCAGGTGCAAAATGCCCTGAAAGAGACGGTACTCCTTCAGGCAAACGTCACAGCCAACAATGCGCAGGATAAGGCCCTGCTTAAACACCTTACCGTACTCGGGCTGCCAACCATTCTGTTCTTCAATGAGCAGGGGGAAGAGCTGCCAGAACAGCGTGTAACCGGGTTTATGGACGCACCGGCATTCAGCGCGCATTTGCGCAATCGCCAACCGTAAACAACACTTTAGACGGGACATACCGTTGGGAATAGCGGAGGAGATAACCGTGCAACGCGAAGACGTACTGGGACAAGCCCTGCAACTACTTGAGATTCAAGGGATCGCCAGCACCACGCTTGAGATGGTAGCCGACCGTATCGATTACCCTCTGGATGAGCTTAAGCGCTTCTGGCCGGATAAAGAGGCGCTGCTTTATGATGCCCTACGCTATCTTAGCCAGCAGGTGGATATCTGGCGCAGGCAGCTAATGTTGGATGAAGAGCTGACCGCTGAGCAAAAACTGTTAGCGCGCTACACCGCCCTGACAGAGTGCGTCAGCAACAATCGTTATCCAGGCTGCCTGTTTATTGCTGCCTGTACGTTTTATCCCGATCCTGGCCATCCAATACACCAGTTGGCGGATCAGCAAAAACGTGCGGCGCATGACTTCACCCACGAACTGCTGACAACGCTTGAAGTGGATGACCCGGCAATGGTCGCTAAGCAGATGGAGCTCGTACTGGAGGGTTGCCTGAGCCGCATGCTGGTGAACCGTAGCCAGGCCGATGTGGATACGGCGCACCGCCTGGCGGAAGACATTCTGCGCTTTGCCCAGTGTCGTATGGGCGGGGCGTTAACCTAGACCAGCATGCCCGCCCAGGCGGAGACGAGCAGACATAGCGCCATCAGGCGCTGAAACCGCACCATCGCCACGGTGGTGCGAAACACCCGGTTTACCGCCTTCCCCAGCCACGCCCAGCACATCAGGCACATCACAGAAATCAGTAAGAACCATAGCGCCATCAGCGCAATATCTCTTAACGGATGAATGCTCGCGGGAGCAAAAAGACTCACTACCGCCAGCGCCATCATCCACGTTTTCGGATTCACCATCTGCAGCAGCGCTGCGGCTTGCGCGGTGAAGCGATGAGGCGTCTTCTCAGAAAGATTCGCCGCAGGCGCCCGATACAGTTGCCAGCTCATCCAGGTTAGCCACAGCACGCCCGCCCAACTCATTGCCTGGCGTATCAGAGGAAACTGACGCAGCACCTCCCCGGCGCCGGCACCCGATATCAGCACAATCAGACTCGCCGTAATACATCCCCCTATAATGGCGGGAATGGTGTTTTTCACGCCAAAGTGCTGGCTGTTAGTGAGAACGAGGATATTCGTCGGGCCGGGCGTTATCGACGCGACAAAGGCAAACAGCAGATAAGGCATCAGACTCACAGATGGCTCCTTTTTTGTTAGAGCCATTACTGTGCCGCTATTTTCTGGAAACGTCTGGAAGGTTTGTGCACAACCGGCGGTAGTGGGCAGGGGAAATGCGGTATGCACGCTGGAACCAGCGTCCCAGATGGCTTTGGTCGGCAAAACCGAGCGCTGTAGCCACATTAACAGGCTGTTCGCCGTGCGCCAGCAGCTGTCGCGCCTTTGCCAGACGCAGCTGAATAAGCCAGGCGTGCGGTGCCAGGTTGAACTCGCGCTTAAAACAGCGCGTCAGCGTAAAGCGATCCGTGCCCGTCTCGCGCGCAAGGTCTGACAACCCCACGTTCTCGCCGATATGCGCATAAAGATAGTCGCGTGCGCGATGCGCCACGGCAGCGCTCTGTAGCTGCGACGGGAGTTTCTTACGCCAGTGGCAATGGGAGGTGATCTGAGAGAGCAGCTTATCCATTGTGCTCTGCTGAACAATTTTCATCTCATCGCTATGCAACGCGTTAAATGTCTCGCCGATAGAACGGACCAGCTGAGGTTCTCGCGTTAGCGTTTGAGCAAAGTGAAGCGAGTAGCGATCCGGCGTGGCTTCATATAATCCACGGAGGGTACGCGTCAGCCACTGCTCGTCAAGATAGAAGGTGAGATAGGTAAAGCCTCCTTCCACAGGCGCGTCGCCGTCGTGAATTTCACCCGGCTCCAGTAAGAACGCATCACCAGGATGGCTGCGGTGGCGTTCGCGACGACAGTGGAACTGCTGGGTGCCTGAAAGGGTAATCCCGACCAGATAACTATCGTGCCAGTGGGGATCGAAGGCATGGCCTTCGAAGTGCGCTTTAATCGTTTCAATGCCGGTATCCGCATGCTGACGGAGCTCAAGCCAGTCGTTTGCCATACTGCCCTCCTGTTGTCATCAGCATTGCCGCACGGCCCGGTATTGTCTGGAAGATTTGTGCATTTTCACGGTGAAAACGTACAGATTGCCGCAAACTTAAGCAGTTGAACAGCTTTTCCTGAAATAATGTTGACGATAAGGCGCGATTGCGGTTTAATGCGCTCCGTTGCCCGGATAGCTCAGTCGGTAGAGCAGGGGATTGAAAATCCCCGTGTCCTTGGTTCGATTCCGAGTCCGGGCACCACTATTTAAAGAACCCAGCCTATGGCTGGGTTTTTGCTTTTCTGCGTTTATCAAAACCTTACCTTATTTTTACTCCTGTATCTCTTCCCGGTAAGATCGTGCGGTTAGCATTTCCCGGTGGCACTGCGCTTACCGGGCCTGCAAAACCTGTAGGCCGGATAAGGCGAAGCTGCCATCCGGCATTTTCCGGCGCACAAAGCAAA
>NZ_JADBQQ010000016.1:0-118143 GCF_014895985.1 Enterobacter cloacae complex sp. P2B
ATAAGTGAAGAGGCCATCCGGAAGGATGGCCTTTTTGCGTTTCTGCGCTGCACAAATCGTAGGCCGGGTAAGGCGAAGCCGCCACCCGGCAAGTCAGACCGCACACCACTTCACAATAAACTCAGCAATCCCATCCTCATCATTTAAATCCAGCACCGGAACTTCTATATCGAGAGCAACATCGCTGGCCACCGCAATGACATGCTCATCCAGCGTTAACTCGCTGATGTCATGCCCGGCATCACTTCTGAACAGCAGGATCTTAGGCACGGCCTCATGCTTAAATCCCTCAACCAGCACCAGATCCAGCGTGGAGTGATCCATCCGGCTCACCAGATACGCGAGATCCAGCGGTGCCTCATCCGGCGTTTCTGTCATCAATGCCCAACGCTGGTTGCTTGCTACCATTGTCTGCGCGGCACCCGCTTTGCGCAGTTCATAGCTATCTTTGCCCGGCTTATCGACATCCATATTATGGTGAGTATGCTTAATCAAGCCAGGACGAATACCGCGGGCGCACAGAGCGGGTATCAGTTTTTTCAGCAACGTGGTTTTTCCTGTCCCACTCCAGGCTGAAATGGCTAAAACAGCGTTCATCTCTTCTCCTGCATGGCCTGTAAATCTTCTATTGTGTTCACATTCACGAACGATGTTTTCATGTCGCTAAAATCAACAGCATGTCCGCCGACCTTACGCATAAACACCATCACTCTTCGCTCTCCGGAAGCCAGATAGTCGCTCATAGCAGGAATCAAGGATCGGTTAATGAGCGCGATAGTTGGGTGGTCGCGCTCGCCGTCATGCACCCAGACCACGGGTGAATCACCTCGCTGTTGCACCATCCGTTCCACCAGGCAGGTGGGTATAAATGGCGTATCACACGAACAAAAGATAAACCACTCTCCCTGAGACTGCTGCATCACCGAAAGTATACCTGCCAGCGGCCCCGGAAAATCTGCGAGATTATCCTGATAAACGGGAAACCCGCTGCGCTGGTAAATATCGATATGGCGATTTGCGCTCAGCGCCATTGCCGATACCTGATCGACAAGCGTATCAGCGACATGCTGCCATAAGGGCTTGCCTTTCAGGAGCTGTAGTCCTTTATCTTCCCCGCCCATCCGCGTAGCTCTACCGCCTGCCAGAACGACCCCAGTGATTTCCAGGCTAAGATTCACGAATATCGCCTCTTTTATTGTGGGATTGACCCTGCTAACGTGTCACTCTAAATGAAAGGAGCACCACCATGAAATGTAAACGTCTGAATGAAGTCATTGAACTCCTCCAGCCAGCCTGGCAAAAAGAGCCAGAGCTGAATCTGATGCAATTCTTACAGAAACTGGCAAAAGAGTCAGGTTTTGACGGCGATCTGGCAGACCTTTCTGACGACATCCTGATCTACCACCTCAAAATGCGCGACTCAGCCAAAGATGCTGTTATTCCTGGTATTCAGAAGGATTATGAGGAAGATTTTAAAACTGCATTGCTGCGCGCCCGAGGCGTAATTAAAGAGTAAAAGCTTGTAAGCGGAGCCACCGAAATCGCTACAAGATGATATCCTGAATCATTCGTATAATTTCGGATGATCGGATGAACGACCAGGCTTTTACTTTCCAGACACTACACCCGGATACCATTATGGATGCCCTGTTTGAACAGGGTATTCGTGTGGATTCCGGGCTAACTCCGTTAAACAGCTACGAAAACCGCGTCTATCAATTTCAGGACGAGGATCGTCAGCGCTTCGTCGTAAAGTTCTATCGCCCTGAACGTTGGTCTGCACAGCAAATTCAGGAGGAGCACCAGTTTGCTCACGATCTGCTGGTTGATGACGTCCCCGTTGCCGCGCCGATAAAGTTCAATAACCAAACGCTGCTCACGCATGAAGGGTTTTACTACGCCGTATTCCCCAGTCTGGGTGGCCGCCAGTTTGAAGCGGATAATATCGATCAGATGGAGTGGGTTGCTCGCTATCTGGGACGCATTCATCAGACGGGACGTAAAACAGCGTTCACTGCCCGACCAACGATTGGGATTCATGAATATCTCACCGAACCACGTCAGATATTCGAAACGTCTGCGCTGATCCCCGCTGCGTTAAAGGATGATTTCCTCAACGCCACCGATAAGCTTATTGCTGCGGTGAAAACCTGCTGGCGTGATGATATTTCCGTTCTGCGCCTGCATGGCGATTGTCATGCCGGAAATATTCTCTGGCGCGATGGACCGCTGTTTGTCGATCTCGACGATGCGCGCATGGGACCAGCGGTTCAGGATCTGTGGATGCTACTCAATGGCGACAAAGCCGAGCAGCGCATGCAGCTTGAAACGATTATTGAAGCCTATGAAGAATTTAGCCCGTTTAATTCAGACGAAATTGCCCTGATTGAGCCTTTACGTGCGATGCGTTTTGTTTATTATCTCGCATGGTTAATCAGGCGTTGGGACGACCCCGCATTTCCTCGTAATTTCCCGTGGCTTACCGGAGAAGATTACTGGCGCAGCCAGATATCTACATTCACTCAGCAGGTTAAGGTTCTTCAGGAACCCCCTCTGCAATTAACGCCGATGTATTAATTGGACACACCCAGGAGAGAGTTAATCATGAAAAAAATTTGGCTGGCGCTGGCAGGTATGATTCTGGCATTTAGCGCTTCTGCTGCGCAGTTTACCGACGGTAAACAGTTTATCACGCTGGAAAAGCCGGTTGCTGGCGAGCCACAGGTTCTGGAGTTCTTCTCATTCTATTGCCCGCACTGCTATCAATTCGAAGAGGTGCTGCATGTTTCTGACAACGTGAAGAAGAAGCTGCCGGAAGGCACCAAAATGACCAAGTACCACGTTGAGTTCCTGGGCCCGTTGGGTAAAGACCTGACTCAGGCGTGGGCGGTTGCGATGGCGCTGGGCGTGGAAGATAAAATCACTGCTCCAATGTTCGAAGCCGTACAGAAAACCCAGACCGTTCAGACCACTGCGGATATCCGCAAAGTGTTCGTTGATGCCGGTGTGAAAGGTGAAGAGTACGACGCCGCGTGGAACAGCTTTGTAGTGAAATCTCTGGTTGCTCAGCAGGAAAAAGCGGCCGCTGATCTGCAGCTTCAGGGCGTTCCGGCGATGTTTGTTAACGGCAAATATCAGCTGAACATGCAGGGCATGGACACCAGCAGCATGGATATTTTCGTACAGCAGTATGCTGATACCGTGAAATACCTGGTAGAGAAGAAGTAATTTCGTTGATATGAAAACGCCGGTCACTGACCGGCGTTTTTGTATGAAGATTTAATGCTGTCTATCTGTTCGTCTTTCTCTTTCCAGAGCGTATTAAGCCACTGCTGGAAACCACGTTTGAAATTCTTATCGTTAACGTAGTCACCGTGCAGACCGGCATCGATCGGCACTAAATTCACCCGAACAACAATGCGCGTCAGCTTGCCGCTTAGCATATCGAAGAATGGCGTCCTGTCATTTTCCGGATAGCAGAGCGTAACGTTCAGAAGTTTATCGAACTGTGCACCCAGCACGTTAAGCGCCATCGCAATACCCGCCGCCTTTGGCGGAAGCAGGTTCTGATAAGGGGAGCGTGTTTGTTGACGTTTATCTTCCGTAAACCGTGAGCCTTCAACAAAGTTCACGATGGTCGTTGGATGTGCGCGAAACTTTTCACAGGAGAGGCGCGTGGTCTCCACATCCTTACCGCGACGCTCCGGATGACGAATCAGATAGCTGCGCGAATAGCGTTTCATAAACGGCATATCGAGCGCCCAGCAGGCCAGCCCGATAAAGGGCACCCAGGCGAGCTGCTGCTTCAGGAAGTACTTGTTCATCGGGATATGTTTGCGAAAAAGCACGCATAACACCACAATGTCCGCCCAGCTGTGATGATTGCAAATCAGCAGGTACCAGTTCTTTTTGTTGAGGCTCTCCAGCCCTTCGACATCCCACTTCAGATGCGGATTCAGGCACAGCAGGATCGCTAGCCCTTCACACCAGCAATACATCATGAAATTACAAAACGCAGAGACGGATCGCCACACCGCAGGCACAGGCAGCAGCAGTTTAACGATCCCGGCGATAATGATTGGCACAGAACACGCAATCGTCACCAGAATAGTTAAAATGATGCTTAGCGGTAATGTTATTGCAGCGAGCAATCTCGACATGATGAGCTTTTTCAGGTGGTTAACTTTAATGGACCGGCCGATGATACGGCGCTGGGGGCTGATTTTATCAGAAAAGTGACAAAATTATGGCGCTTTCATATCGTCAATAGACGGCTTTTCCCCTGAAGCAGAAGATTTCTCTATTATTGTGCGCTAATCAGGACTTATATCCACATAGACTAAATTGCCATCAGCAGGCTATTTTCATGCAGTGTTAGTTGTTAACATTATGATATGTAATAATTTATTCTCAACGCGTGTCTGCTTTTAGTATCTGTTTTTCATTTGAAGTGAAAATATTCACAAACTTATCCACAGTTTGAATTTTGCGAGCGATCCTCACGATCGCAAAATCTTTTCCTGTATCGAACCTGAATAACTGATGTTTTCATCCTTCTGTGGCATCCTTTACGCATAAATTGATTAAAGGCACGGACATTATGGTTCAGATCCCAGAAAACCCACTTATTCTCGTCGACGGCTCTTCTTACCTGTATCGGGCGTACCATGCGTTTCCTCCTCTGACCAATAGCGCAGGGGAACCTACCGGCGCGATGTACGGCGTGCTGAATATGCTGCGCAGCCTGATTCTTCAATATCAGCCCACCCATGCGGCTGTCGTTTTTGATGCGAAAGGCAAAACCTTCCGCGATGAACTGTTTGAACATTACAAATCCCATCGTCCGCCAATGCCTGACGATCTGCGTGCGCAGATTGAGCCACTGCACGCCATGGTGAAAGCAATGGGCCTGCCGCTGCTGGCCGTCTCTGGCGTGGAGGCTGACGACGTCATCGGTACGCTGGCGCGTGAAGCTGAAAAAATGGGCCGTCCGGTGCTGATCAGCACCGGTGATAAAGATATGGCGCAGCTGGTGACGCCAGGTATTACCCTGATCAACACCATGACCAACACCATTCTGGGGCCAGAAGAAGTAGTCACTAAGTATGGCGTGCCGCCAGAGCTGATTATCGACTTCCTCGCGTTGATGGGCGACTCCTCGGATAACATACCTGGCGTTCCTGGCGTCGGTGAAAAAACCGCGCAGGCGCTGCTTCAGGGGCTGGGTGGTCTGGACACGCTCTACGCTGAACCAGACAAAATCGCCGGACTTTCCTTCCGTGGCGCAAAAACCATGGCCGGGAAGCTGGAAGAGAACAAAGAGGTGGCTTATCTCTCCTATAAGCTGGCAACAATCAAAACCGATGTGGAACTGGAGCTGGGCTGTGAGCAGCTGGAAGTGCAACAGCCTTCCGCTGACGACCTGCTGAGCCTGTTTAAGAAATACGAATTCAAGCGCTGGACCACTGACGTGGAGGCCGGTAAATGGCTGCAGGCAAAAGGGGCCAAACCTGCTGCTAAGCCGAAAGAGACGATTGTCGTTGATGCCGAAGATCAGGCGGAAGAAGAAGCCGCAGCGCTCTCCTTCGACAACTACGAAACCATTCTGGAAGAGTCACAGCTGATCGCCTGGATCGAGAAACTGAAAAAAGCGCCGGTCTTTGCCTTTGACACCGAAACAGACAGCCTCGACAACATCTCAGCCAATATGGTGGGATTGTCCTTTGCGACAGAGCCGGGTATTGCCGCCTACGTTCCCGTGGCGCACGACTACCTGGATGCGCCGGAGCAGATCTCCCGCGAGCGCGCGCTCGAGCTACTGAAGCCGATTCTGGAAGACGAAAAGGCGCTGAAGGTCGGGCAAAACCTCAAGTACGACCGCGGCATTCTGCAGAACTACGGCATTGAGCTGCGCGGGATTGCCTTTGACACTATGCTCGAATCCTACATTCTGGACAGCGTGGCGGGCCGCCATGATATGGATTCCTTATCTGACCGCTGGCTCAAGCACAAAACCATTACCTTTGAAGAGATTGCCGGTAAAGGGAAAAATCAGCTCACCTTTAACCAGATTGCTCTTGAAGAAGCAGGGCGCTACGCGGCGGAAGATGCCGACGTCACGCTGCAACTGCATCTGAAGATGTGGCCGAAACTGCAGAAGCACGAAGGTCCGCTGAACGTATTCCAGCATATTGAAATGCCGCTGGTACCCGTGCTGTCCCGTATCGAACGCAATGGCGTTAAGATCGATCCAACGGTGCTGCATAACCACTCTGGCGAGCTCGCGCAGCGTTTGACCGAGCTCGAGCAGAAAGCGCATGAGCTTGCAGGCGAGCCGTTTAACCTCTCTTCACCGAAGCAGCTGCAAACCATTCTGTTTGAAAAGCAGGGCATCAAGCCGCTGAAGAAAACCCCTGGCGGCGCGCCGTCAACCTCTGAAGAGGTGCTGGAAGAGCTGGCGCTGGACTACCCGCTGCCAAAAGTGATTCTGCAGTACCGTGGTCTCGCGAAGCTGAAGTCTACCTACACGGACAAACTTCCGCTGATGATCAACCCGAAAACGGGCCGTGTGCACACGTCGTATCATCAGGCGGTAGCGGCAACCGGGCGTCTCTCGTCAACCGATCCTAACCTGCAGAACATTCCGGTGCGTAATGAGGAAGGGCGCCGCATTCGTCAGGCCTTTATAGCCCCTGATGACTACCTGATTGTCTCGGCTGACTACTCGCAAATTGAACTGCGCATTATGGCGCACCTGTCCCGCGATAAAGGTCTGCTGACGGCATTTGCGGAAGGAAAAGACATCCACCGGGCGACCGCGGCGGAGGTCTTTGGTTTACCGCTGGACAACGTGACCAACGAACAGCGCCGCAGTGCAAAAGCGATCAACTTCGGTCTAATCTACGGCATGAGCGCGTTTGGCCTTTCACGCCAGCTAAACATTCCGCGCAAAGAGTCGCAGAAGTATATGGATCTTTACTTCGAGCGTTATCCGGGCGTTCTGGAATATATGGAACGCACCCGCGCGCAGGCGAAAGAGAAAGGTTACGTTGAAACCCTGGATGGCCGTCGTCTCTATCTTCCGGACATCAAATCCAGCAACGCGGCGCGCCGCGCTGGCGCAGAGCGTGCGGCGATCAACGCCCCGATGCAGGGTACCGCAGCGGACATCATCAAGCGCGCAATGATCGCTGTTGATGCCTGGCTGGAGAAAGAGAAGCCGCGCGTGAAAATGATCATGCAGGTACACGATGAACTGGTATTTGAAGTGCACAAGGACGACCTCGACGCCGTGTCGAAGAAGATCCACGAACTGATGGAAAGCAGCATGACGCTGGACGTGCCGTTGCTGGTGGAAGTAGGAAGTGGTGAAAACTGGGATCAGGCTCACTAAAGGTTCTGTGAATAACGCGCTTTTTATGTAAGTTAGCAACATAACAACGCGCGTTTTGTGACGATCATTAGAATTCCCTATGTAAAGAATGAAAAAAAATTACAAAAAGTGCTTTTTCTACAGCAAAAAAAGGGGTAGAGTTATCGACGTAGGGTACAGAGGTAAGATGTTCTATCTTTCAGACCTTTTACTTCACGTAATCGGATTTGGCTGAATATTTTAGCCGCCCCAGTCAGTAATGACTGGGGCGTTTTTTATTGCGGCAAAGAAAAGTTCGGGCAAAAAAAAGCGCGGACATCGCCGCGCTCGGTATTACTCTTCTTCCGCTTCCGTCGCGGGTTCCAGCTCGTTAAACCAGCTGTCGAGCTTCTGACGCAGCTTGTCCACGCCCTGTTTTTTCAGCGAAGAGAAAGGCTCAACCTGTACATCGCCATTGAAGGCCAGTACCGCTTCGCGAACCATATTCACCTGCGCTTTACGCGCGCCGCTTGCCAGCTTGTCGGCTTTCGTCAGCAGCACCAGCACGGCAATATCGCTTGCCACCGCCCAGTCGATCATCTGCTGATCCAGATCTTTCAGGGGATGGCGAATATCCATCAGCACCACCAGACCTTTCAGGCACAGGCGTTTTTCCAGGTATTCGCCCAGCGCACGCTGCCACTTGATCTTCATCTCTTCAGGCACCTGCGCATAACCGTATCCCGGCAAGTCTACGAGGCGTTTGCCTTCAGCCACTTCAAAGAGGTTAATCAGCTGGGTACGGCCAGGTGTTTTTGAGGTACGCGCCAGGTTCTTCTGATTGGTCAGCGTATTCAGGGCGCTGGATTTCCCCGCATTGGAGCGGCCAGCAAATGCCACTTCAATACCGGTATCAGAAGGCAGGTGGCGAATATCGGGCGCACTGGTGACAAAATGCGTCTGTTGGTAGTTCCAGGTAGTCACGTGGTCGTCTCCAAAAATCGTAATCTGGAGGGATTATACCCGAATGCGGGCAAAAGGCTTTTCTCATTGCACGAGGCTTGCAGGCGAATGCCCAAACGGCTGTAAGAGATCGGCTAATGTTGCTATGGGAGATTTCAGAGAATTCGCAGGCGTCAAAAAATGCAAACTGTTTTAAATCATAATCTTATTTCCAGGTAATTATCTGAAAATCCGTATTTGTACCGTTTCGTTGCTTGTTAGTTTAACGGAACAAGGTAAAGTATGCGGCAAGGCGAGGAAGCCAACAGGAAATCGACTTAAGGATTAGGGTCAGGAGCGCCAGGAGGCGAAGACGCAGGATAGTCAGGACGACCAGCGCCTGGAGGCGTTTTAACAGGAAATGGAACCATACACGGACGGTATCAGCCAAAGGATAAACAGGGTGTGTTGTTGGTAAACATGGAATGTCTGACCCGTTAAGGGTTGTGAGTCAGGAAAAAAGGCGACAGATTGCTCTGTCGCCTTTTTTCTTTGCTTGCTTTCTGCTAGATTTCGCCGCAATTCTATACTGAAGAAAACGACTTTAAGATAAAACATCATGAAAAAACCAACCTCCGCTGCGGGCGCGAAACGCCCTGCAAAAGCACGCCGCAAAACGCGCGAAGAACTGAACCAGGAAGCGCGCGATCGCAAACGCGACAAAAAACATCGCGGTCATGCTGCGGGTAGCCGTGCCAACGGCGTTGGTGCAGCGGGCGCCTCTGCAAAAGGCAAACAGCAGAAAGACCCTCGTATCGGCAGTAAAACTCCCATTCCACTGGGCGTGACAGACACCCCGGTCACTAAGCAGCACAAACCAAAGAGCGAGAAACCTATGCTTTCACCGCAGGCTGAGCTGGATATGCTGGAGAACGATGAGCGCCTGGACGCGCTGCTGGAACGTCTTGAAGAGGGTGAAACCCTGACCGCCGAAGAGCAGTCATGGGTAGATGCCAAACTGGACCGCATTGATGAGCTAATGCAGAAGCTGGGTCTGTCTTACGATGACGAAGACGACGAAGAGGAAGAAGAAAAGCAGGAAGATATGATGCGTCTTCTGAAAGGTGGAAACTAACATTTGCACCCGGCAGGCACGATAGTCCTGCTTATAACCCTTCCGGTTATATGTTATCTGGTGTGGTTATTCGTTAAACTACGGCGGTTGTCGCGGCGACAGAAGTGGCTGCGCACCCGAATGATGGCCCGCGATGGGGCCAGAACGGGCCGCCGTATACGAACGCGACACCAACGGAAGGAGTGAGCATGTCAGCACCAACTATCGACTGGGATTTGGCCCTAATCCAGAAGTATAACTATTCCGGGCCGCGTTATACCTCATACCCCACCGCGCTAGAGTTCTCCGATGCCTTCGGCGAGGAGGATTTTCAGCAGGCCGTCGCGCGCTATCCAGAGCGTCCGCTGTCGCTCTACGTCCATATTCCGTTCTGCCACAAGCTCTGCTACTTCTGCGGCTGCAATAAAATCGTGACCCGTCAGCAGCATAAAGCCGACCAATACCTCGATGCGCTCGAACAGGAAATTGTGCACCGCGCGCCGCTTTTTAAAGGTCGTCACGTCAGCCAGCTTCACTGGGGGGGCGGCACGCCAACGTATCTCAATAAGGCGCAAATAAGCCGCCTGATGACGCTGCTGCGCGGAAATTTCAATTTTAACGACGACGCTGAAATCTCGATCGAAGTCGATCCGCGTGAAATTGAGCTGGATGTACTGGATCACTTACGCGCCGAAGGCTTTAATCGTCTGAGCATGGGCGTGCAGGATTTCAATAAAGAGGTGCAGCGTCTGGTCAACCGCGAGCAGGACGAGGAATTTATCTTCGCCTTACTCAACCACGCGCGTGATATCGGCTTTACCTCGACCAACATCGACCTGATTTACGGCCTGCCAAAGCAGACGCCGGAGAGCTTCGCCTTCACGCTGAAGCGCGTGGCTGAACTTAGCCCAGACCGCCTGAGCGTCTTTAACTATGCGCACCTGCCGACGCTATTTGCCGCCCAGCGCAAAATCAAAGATGCCGATCTGCCTTCTGCCCAGCAGAAGCTGGATATCCTGCAGGAAACTATCACCTCTCTGACGGAGAGCGGCTATCAATTTATCGGCATGGATCACTTTGCCCGTCCGGATGACGAGCTGGCGATTGCCCAGCGTGACGGCGTTCTGCACCGCAACTTCCAGGGTTACACCACTCAGGGCGATACCGATCTGCTCGGCATGGGTGTCTCCGCCATCAGCATGATCGGTGATAGCTACGCGCAGAACCAGAAAGAGCTGAAGCTCTACTACCAGCAGGTTGATGCAACCGGCAACGCGCTATGGCGCGGCATCGCGCTGACCCGTGACGACTGCATTCGTCGTGATGTGATTAAGGCGCTTATCTGCAACTTCCGTCTCGACTTTAGCGACGTGGAAGCACAGTGGGATCTGACATTCAGCGAATATTTTGCGGAAGACCTGAAGCTGATTGCGCCGCTGGCGAAAGACGGGCTGGTGGATGTGTCGGAGAACGCGATTGAGGTCACGCCGAAAGGGCGTCTGTTGATCCGTAATATCTGCATGTGTTTTGACGCGTATCTGCGCCAGAAGGCGCGTATGCAGCAGTTTTCACGGGTGATTTAAGGCGCAAAGCCGGGTAAGGCGAAGCCGCTACCCGGCTTTTACATTTCAACCTGCTAGCTAAACAGCCCAACCAGCGCCGCACATAATACCGCAGCAACAGCGGTTTGCGGCGTGTGGCTTTCAGCTGCTCCGCTCGACAGTAAAGTCACTAATGATTCCAGCATGATGATTCCCCCAATTTCCGGGCACGATCATACAAAACTCATCGGAACAGTAAAGCGCAAAATAACGGCAATTTGCGCTCAATTAATAACCTTTACACAGCGGTGTACGATCACTCCATTCCCAGCTCTTTCAGCTTGCGCGTCAGGGTATTACGTCCCCATCCCAGCAGGCGCGCGGCTTCCTGCTTATGGCCCTGCGTATGACGAAGCGCGGTGGTCAACAGCGTACGCTCCATCTCTGGCTGAGCCTCAGACAGCAGGTTTTGATGACCGGAACGCAGCGCGCGGTCGGCCCACTGCGCCAGCAGCGTTGCCCAGCTGTCCGGCAGCGCGTGCCCGGTGCTGCTTTCGGGCGCGGTGGCCTCAAACAGTTCGGCAGGGAGATCCTGAATCAACACTTCCTGGCCGGCGGCCATCACGGTCAGCCAGCGGCAGGTGTTTTCCAGCTGGCGTACGTTGCCCGGCCACGCCAGACGGGTGAGCGCGGCATCGGTTTCCGGATGAAGCTGCTTGGCTTCCACGCCCAGCTCGCGGGCTGCCACCTGCAGGAAATGACGCGCCAGGCGCGGGATATCTTCCCGACGCTCGCGCAGCGGCGGCAGGTGGACGCGGATCACGTTCAGGCGATGGAATAAATCCTCACGGAATTTGCCCTCCTGCACGCGCAGCTCCAGGTTCTGGTGCGTTGCGGCGATAATGCGCACGTCCACCTTCACCGGCGCATAGCCGCCCACGCGGTAAAACTGCCCGTCAGCCAGCACGCGCAGCAGGCGAGTTTGAACGTCCAGCGGCATATCGCCGATCTCGTCCAGGAACAGCGTGCCGCCGTCAGCCTGCTCAAAGCGCCCCTGGCGAATGGTATTCGCGCCGGTAAACGCCCCTTTTTCGTGGCCGAACAGCTCGGACTCAATCAAATCCTTCGGGATTGCCGCCATGTTCAGGGCGATAAACGGCGCTTTTGCCCGCGGGCTGTGGCGATGTAACGCATGCGCCACCAGCTCTTTACCTGTACCCGATTCCCCGTTAATCAACACGCTGATGGACGAGCGGGACAGACGGCCAATAATGCGAAACACGTCCTGCATCGCCGGCGCTTCCCCGATGATGTCAGTGGTTGGCCCAAAATCGGGCGCGTGGCGCGGCTGTTGTTGCTCCTGGTAGTGGCTAATCGCGCGCTCAACCAGCGCCACCGCTTCGTCGATATCGAACGGTTTGGGCAGATAATCGAATGCCCCTTGCTGATAGGCGCTCACCGCGGCATCCAGGTCGGAATGAGCCGTCATTATGATGACCGGAAGCATAGGATGGCGCTGTTTGATCTGCTTTAACAGCGCCAGCCCGTCCATGCCCGGCATGCGAATATCCGACAGCAGAACGTCCGGCGTTTTGGTGGTGAGTGCGTCGAGCACCTCGCTGCCGCTCTCAAACGTCGTGCAGCTTAAACCTGCCCCTGTGAGCGCGCGTTCAAGCACCCAACGGATGGAGCTATCGTCATCGACTACCCAGACTATCCCTCGTTGCATAAACGTCACCTTTATTTTTTAATCGGCAGGAAAACCGAAAACTCGGTATGTCCCGGCCAACTGGTAAATTCAATTTTTCCGGAGTGCTGATCGATCAAGCTGCGGGCGATAGATAAGCCCAGTCCCGTACCGCCTTCGCGCCCGCTTACCATTGGGTAGAACAGGGTGTCCTGCAGATGAGAAGGAATGCCAGGCCCGTTATCCTCAACGTCGATGCGTGCCGCCAGACGATAGCGCACGCCGTGCAGCGTAAGCTGGAAGGCGGTGCGGGTGCGTAAAATAATCTCGCCGCCTTCCGGCCCCAGCGCCTGCAGGGCATTGCGCACAATATTCAGCAGAACCTGCTCAATCTGGTCCGGGTCATGCGCCAGTTCCGGCAGGCTTGGGTCGTAATCACGCACCAGCGTGACGTTCTCCGGCAGCTCCATGGAGACGAGCTTCACCACCCGTTCAGCGACTTTATGAATGCTTTCTGAAACGTGCATACCCGGCTGCTGCGGCCCGAGCAGGCGATCGACCAGGTTACGCAGGCGGTCCGCCTGCTCAATGATGACGTTGGTATATTCCGCCAGCGCAGGGTCGGGCAGGGCTTTGGTCAGAAGCTGCGCCGCGCCGCGTAACCCACCCAGCGGGTTTTTGATTTCATGCGCCAGACCGCGCACCAGGTCACGGGCGGCAATTTGCTGCGCATGCTGAAGCTGCTCCTGGCTCAGGCGACGCTGATTATCCATCGGCGCCATTTCCAGCAGGATCAGTCCTTCCGGCAAACGTTGCGCGGTAAGGGAAAGAATATGTGAGCGCCCGTCGATCACCAGCGTGACTTCGTTATCGGTGAACCCCTGACCGGCCTGCAAACTTTCCTGCATCAGGCCAATATTCAGCGAGAAATAGCTCAACAACTCAGGAAGCGGGGTGCCAAACAGTTTGCGTGAACTCTGGGCGAGCAGCTGTTGAGCCGCCGGGTTGGCGTAATGGACGGCCAGTTCGTCGTCGACCAGCAGGATGCTGTTAATCAAAGAATTGAGGATCTGCCCAGCATCGGGCAGCGTGCCAGTTGCCATTCAGCAGTCTCCTGGAGTCGTTGCACTGTTTTAGTGCAGTATAGCGGTTTCAGCGTAAAAAGCGCGTGAGATCAGGTTGTTGGTGGAGAAAAAAGCCCATCCGGAGATGGGCTAAAAGTTTCCACGGCAACTACCCCCGGCGCTTTTGACGCCGGGTAAAACAACTAAATTAAACGCTGTAGTACAGTTCGAACTCAACCGGATGCGGAGTCATACGCACGCGGTCGTTCTCTTCAGTACGCAGGGCGATGTAAGCATCGATAGCGTCGTCAGTGAATACGCCACCCGCAGTCAGGAACTCGCGGTCTGCATCCAGCGCCTGCAGGGCTTCTTCCAGAGAGCCAGCAACCTGTGGGATCTCTTTCGCTTCTTCTGGCGGCAGGTCGTACAGGTTTTTGTCCATCGCTTCGCCTGGGTGGATCTTGTTCTTGATACCGTCCAGACCGGCCATCAGCAGCGCAGCGAAGCACAGGTATGGGTTAGCCGCTGGGTCCGGGAAGCGCACTTCGATACGACGCGCTTTCGGAGACGCCACCACCGGGATACGGATGGAAGCAGAACGGTTACGCGCAGAGTAGGCCAGCATGACTGGCGCTTCGTAGCCCGGGACCAGACGCTTGTAGGAGTTAGTGGTTGGGTTCGCCAGGGCGTTGATCGCTTTAGCGTGTTTGATAACACCACCGATGTAATACAGCGCCTGCTCGGACAGACCGGCATATTTGTCGCCAGAGAACAGGTTGGTACCGTTCTTGGACAGAGACATGTGGCAGTGCATACCGGAACCGTTGTCGCCAAACATTGGTTTTGGCATGAAGGTCGCGGTTTTACCGAAACGGTGCGCAACGTTGTGCACAACGTATTTGTAGATCTGAATTTCGTCCGCTTTTTTGGTCATGGTGTTGAAGCGGGTTGCCACTTCGTTCTGACCCGCAGTCGCCACTTCGTGGTGGTGCGCTTCAACAACCAGGCCCATCTCTTCCATCACCAGACACATGGTGGAACGAATGTCCTGCGCAGAGTCGACCGGAGGAACCGGGAAGTAACCGCCTTTCACACCAGGACGGTGACCTTTGTTACCACCTTCGTATTTGGTGGAAGAGTTCCATGCGCCTTCGATGTCGTCGATAGCCACGTGGGAGCCAGAAATAGAGGCACCGAAGCGGATGTCGTCGAACAGGAAGAACTCTGGCTCTGGCCCGAACAGAACGGTGTCCGCGATGCCGGTGGAACGCAGGTACTCTTCAGCGCGTTTAGCGATAGAACGTGGGTCGCGGTCGTAGCCCTGCAGCGTGCCTGGCTCGAGGATGTCGCAGCGAATGATCAGAGTTGGTTCTTCAAAGAACGGATCAATGACCGCTGTGGTTGCGTCTGGCATCAGAACCATGTCGGATTCGTTAATGCCTTTCCAGCCACCAATGGAGGAGCCGTCAAACATTTTGCCTTCTTCAAAGAATTCGGCGTTCACCTGATGAGCAGGGATTGTGACGTGCTGTTCTTTACCTTTGGTATCGGTGAAGCGCAGATCAACAAACTTCACTTCATGTTCGTTCAGCATCGTCAAAACGTGTTCAGCGGACATACTTAACTCTCCAGATTGGTCATTGTCGTCGTGGTAACGAGGTCTTCAATTTCTGTTGGTACTGGCTGTTGCCATGTATTTTTTATAAAGCGAAATCTGTGCCAACTTTTAAAACACCCCAAAAAGGCGTTATCATGCGCACCATAGTGCAAAAGGGCTGCACCATGATGGATTTGTTGCACCAGTATAGTGCTTCAATGTGAACATTAAGCACCATATTGGTGCAATTTACGTTAAAGTGCCCTTTTACCGCTCCGTGAAAGCGATCACAAAGCATCTCTGCAATACTTGTTTGCGGGGGATGTTTGTGATCCTGTTTTGTAGTGCGATTAATCCGTGTACAATAACGCGCTATTTCTAAATGCCTGAGGCAAAGTTGTGATCGAAAATTTGCGTAACATCGCCATCATCGCGCACGTTGACCATGGTAAAACTACCCTGGTTGATAAGCTGCTGCAGCAATCCGGTACGTTTGATGCGCGTGCCGAAACCCAAGAACGCGTGATGGACTCCAACGATTTGGAGAAAGAGCGTGGGATTACCATCCTCGCGAAAAACACCGCGATTAAATGGAATGACTACCGTATCAACATCGTTGATACCCCAGGGCACGCCGACTTCGGTGGTGAAGTTGAACGTGTAATGTCCATGGTAGACTCCGTTCTGCTGGTCGTTGACGCAATGGATGGCCCAATGCCACAGACGCGCTTCGTGACCAAAAAAGCTTTTGCCCATGGTCTGAAGCCAATCGTTGTTATCAACAAAGTTGACCGCCCTGGCGCGCGTCCTGACTGGGTTGTTGACCAGGTCTTCGACCTGTTCGTTAACCTCGACGCGACCGACGAGCAGCTGGACTTCCCTATCGTTTACGCCTCTGCGCTGAACGGTATCGCAGGTCTGGACCACGAAGACATGGCTGAAGACATGACCCCGCTGTATCAGGCGATTGTTGACCGTGTTCCTGCGCCAAACGTTGACCTGGAAGGCACCCTGCAGATGCAGATCTCCCAGCTCGACTACAACAACTACGTTGGCGTAATCGGCATTGGCCGTATCAAGCGCGGTAAAGTGAAGCCTAACCAGCAGGTCACTATCATCGATAGCGAAGGCAAAACCCGTAACGGTAAAGTCGGTAAAGTCCTGACTCACTTGGGTCTTGAGCGTATCGAGAGCGACATCGCTGAAGCGGGCGACATCATCGCGATCACCGGTCTGGGTGAACTGAACATCTCCGACACCATCTGCGATCCGCAGAAAGTCGAAGCGCTGCCAGCCCTGTCCGTTGATGAACCAACCGTATCCATGTTCTTCAACGTCAACACCTCTCCGTTCTGTGGTAAAGAAGGTAAGTTCGTTACCTCTCGTCAGATCCTTGACCGTCTGAACAAAGAGCTGGTGCACAACGTTGCGCTGCGCGTTGAAGAAACCGAAGACGCTGATGCATTCCGCGTTTCTGGTCGTGGTGAACTGCACCTGTCTGTTCTGATCGAAAACATGCGTCGTGAAGGTTTCGAGATGGCGGTTTCCCGTCCGAAAGTAATCTTCCGTGAAATCGATGGCCGTAAACAAGAGCCGTTCGAAAACGTAACGCTGGACGTAGAAGAGCAGCACCAGGGTTCTGTGATGCAGGCACTGGGCGAGCGTAAAGGCGACCTGAAAAACATGAATCCAGATGGCAAAGGCCGCGTACGTCTCGACTACGTGATCCCAAGCCGTGGCCTGATCGGCTTCCGTTCTGAGTTCATGACCATGACCTCCGGTACCGGCCTGCTGTACTCCACCTTCAGCCACTACGACGACGTTCGTCCGGGCGAAGTGGGCCAGCGTAACAACGGCGTACTGATCTCCAACGGTCAGGGTAAAGCGGTTGCGTTTGCGCTGTTCGGTCTGCAGGATCGCGGTAAGCTGTTCCTGGGTCACGGTGCTGAAGTTTACGAAGGCCAGATCATCGGTATTCACAGCCGTTCTAACGACCTGACGGTAAACTGCCTGACCGGTAAGAAGCTGACCAACATGCGTGCGTCCGGTACTGACGAAGCAACGGTTCTGGTTCCACCGATCAAGATGACCCTGGAGCAGGCTCTGGAGTTCATTGATGATGACGAACTGGTAGAAGTGACTCCACAGTCAATTCGTATCCGTAAACGTCACCTGACCGAGAACGATCGTAAACGTGCTATGCGCGGTGCGAAAGAAGACTAATACGGTCAATCCGTAGTAAAAAAAGCCGCTGAGAAATCAGCGGCTTTTTTATTAGAACGAATAACGTAACCCCAGGCGGATCCTGTACTGCTCGCGGTTGTAATCATTCCATCGGTCCAGCCACTGAAGCTCGAGGTACGGCAGCCAGTTTCTGTCGATCCTGTAGCTGAACTTGTTGGTAATTTCCCAGTGATGGTCTTTGCCATTTTTGCTGTGGTAATCATTTATCCGCTGGAAAAAGTGCGGCTCAAAGGTATAGAAAAACGCATCCGTCACCTTGAAATTCCAGTAGTTGGCGAATTCGTGCGTGTCGTTCTTATCCATCTGTCCGTTATAGTCCGGCGTATCGTAATTGTTATGGTTATAGCGATAGCGGAACGTCAGATTAAACCCGTCCGTGAATTTATAGTTGGTATCTAAATAAACCGCGCCACCCGAACCGGCGCTGCTGTCGTTGATCAACCCGCCCGGCTGGAAGGTGAGTTTGTCCGTCGGTTTAAAGAGCGGATACCACCCCTCTATTTCGTTATAGCTGTGCTTGAGCTCATCCCACCTCCCCACGTTGTAGGCGTTGGTGAACATCAACCCCGCGCCCATATCGAAGTTATAACCGGCACGCAGGATCACTTCGTGCAGCTCAGAGGCCGTGTTGTAGGCTTCACGGGTTTCGACATAGGCCCCGGCGAATACCGGGCAGGACACAGACGACACGATCAGTACAGTGATGATTCTTTTCATAATTTGTCCATGTATCAGGTACAGAAAGGCCTCCCTCCTGATGAACAGGAAGGAAATACGGGCCGAATTTATTGTTATAAAGTGACTGCTGACGCTTTATTGTTGGGTGTTATCTCGGGGGTATTCGCTGACTGTTTTTTCCGTTTTCCAATCTCCTCGATAATAAAGGCGAAGCGCGCTTCGTTGAGTTTATAAAACAGCCCCATGGTCACGGCGGCGACGATTGCCAGGCCGCACGGCCAGAGGAAAATAAGCTGACGCAAACCCAGCAGCGTGCCCGTGCTCTGCACGGCGTGAGGAACGTAGCCGATCTGGGTCAGCATGATGCCGGGCAGGAAGCCGGCGAGAGCGGCGGAGATTTTGCGCGAGAAGGTGTAACCGGTGTAAACCGATCCCTCGGCGCGAATGCCGGTTTTCCACTCGCCGTAATCAACGGTATCCGGCACCAGCGCCCAGTTCAGGCTGTTCACAAACGCGGTGCCGAAAAAGGCCATGCAGGAAAAGAGCACGAACAGCAGGGAGCTGGTTCCCCAGAAGAAGTTCAGCACGTCGCCCACCGCCCACAGCGCCAGCCCGCCCAGATAGACGGGCTTCTTGCCAAAGCGCTTCACCGCGCCGGGCACCAGAAACACGCCAATCAGAATGCAGCCCATGCTGAAAAAGCCCATCCACGACAGCAGATGCAGATCGTTCAGCACGTACTGGGTGTAATAGACCTGAATCGCCAGCTTGATGTTGAACGCGGCGAGAGTACACAGGTTGGCAATGCACAGCACCAGCAGCGGCGGATTGCGAAAAATCGCGCAGAACGATTTCAGAATTCCGGGCTTATGGTGATCGGGCGTTATCTCGACATAGCGCTCTTTCACCCCGCTGTAGCACCACCACATGCAGAACAGGCCGCCGGTGACGAACACCAGCGCAGCCACCAGATAGCCTAGGGAGGGCTGGTGGACGAACAGCGCCTGAATGGGCATAAAGCCGACGGTGCAGAGCAACAGCCCCACCGTAGCGCCGCCCTGTCGCCACGCCGCCAGCTGCGCGCGCTCGTTCGGGTTTTTGGTGATGGCCGGCACCATCGCACCGTAGGCGCAGTTCATCAGGCTGTAGCAGAGCCCAAACATCATGAAGAGCACGGTGGCGAGCGCCGTTTTCACCGTCAGGCTAAAGTCGTTGGCCATAAACTGCGCCGTCGCGACCAGCGCCACCGGGACGGAGGCGTAAAGAATAAACGGCCGGAATTTCCCCCGCGCGCCGATATTACGCCGGGAGTCGAGCAGCACCCCGGTCAGCATGTCGGTAAACGCGGTAAAAAACTTCGCCACCAGGAAAATAATGCCGCCGTAAAACGCGGGCATCCCCAGTTCATCGGTGTAAAACTTCAGCAGGTATAGCGTGCCAATACACAGCATCAGGTTCGAGCCAAAATCGCCCATCCCGTAGGCGCACTTCTCTCGCAGGCTCAATTTCAGGGTTAACGGATCAGTATTGTGTGTCATGGTCGATCCTCAGAGCGCCCCGCAGGGCGCTCTATCACGTCATTTAGGCCGTACGTTTGCGCAGTTCGATCTCTTCCACGATGCGCACATACATCTTCTCGTTGAGGTTGTAGAAGCAGCCCATCGCCACGATGGTGATGACCGCCAGCAGGCTCGGGTAGATAAATATCAGCTGCCGCAGCCCTTCAACCGTCCCGGCGGACTGCACCACGTTCGGCACGTAGCCGATCTGGGTGAGCATGATCCCCGGGAAGAAGCCGGCCAGCGCCTGGGATACCTTCCTGAAGAAGGTAAAGCCGGTGTAGACCGTCCCTTCGGAGCGCACGCCGGTGCGCCACTCGCCGTATTCCACGGTATCGGACACCAGCGCCCAGTTCAGACTGTTCACGAACGCGGAGCCGAAGAACGCCAGGCAGGAGAACGCCACAAAGCTCACCGAGCCGCCGCCGAAGAAGTAGTTGAGCAGATCGCCCGCCACCCAGATCATCAGCCCGCTGATGTAGACCTTTTTCTTGCCGAAGCGCCGCACCGCGCCCGGCATCATAAAGACGCCGATAAAAATACAGCCCATGCTGAAGAAGCCCATGTACGACAGCAGGATCGGGTCGTTCAGCACGTACTGCGTGTAGTAGACCTGAATAGCGAGTTTGACGTTAAACGCGCCCAGCGTGCACAGGTTCGCGATGCACAGGATAAACAACGGACGGTTCCCGGCAATGGCGCGAAACGACTGCAACAGCCCCGGCTTTTGCGCCGGGTTAGCGGGCTGCGTCTCGACGTAACGCTCGGTGACGCCCTTATAGCACCACCACATAAAGAACAGCCCGAACAGCGAGAAGAGAGTGGCGGCAAATATGTAGCCAAGCTGGTCGTTACCCTCAATCAGGTTCATCACCGGGACAAAGCCCACCGTACAGAGCAGCAGGCCGAGCGTGGCGCCGCCCTGACGCCAGGCCGCCAGCGAGGCGCGCTCGTCCGGGTTTTTGGTGATGGCGGGCACCATCGCGCCGTAAGAGCAGTTCATCATGCTGAAGAACAGGCCGTACAGCATGAACAGCACCGTTGCTATCACCGTTTTGCCGGTCATCTCAAATGGCGTACCGACGAAGTTGGCAATTGCCAGTAAGGTCACCGGGAAGGCGGCATACAACACGAACGGGCGGAATTTCCCTTTCGGGCCAATCTTGCGTCGGGAGTCGAGCATGATACCGGTGCCCATATCGGTGAAGGCGGTAAAAAACTTCGCAATCAGGAAGATAATCCCGCCGTAGGTGCCGGGCAGCCCCAGCACGTCGGTGTAAAACTTCAGCAAATAGAGCGTGCCGATATCCAGCAGGATGTTTGAGCCGAGATCGCCCATCCCGTAGGCGAGTTTTTCTTTAAACGGCAGGCGTAGGGTTGCCGGATCGGAAGTATGTTGACTCATTATTGTTCTCCGTCTGCCCGCAGGTTTCCCTGCGGGCGAGCCTTATCAGATATCACGTAAGGTGCTAAACAGATCTGCCCATTCGCTGTGCTGGCGATAGAAGACCGGCGGCTTGCCGATCGGGGCATCAACGGTCACGTCACCGCCCTGGCAGGTTTCCCCGGTCCACGCATTGACCCAGCTGTCCTGCGGCAGATAGAGCGACCAGTCCCGGCGGCCCTCTTCATGAACCGGTGCCACCAGCAGATCGCGGCCAAACAGGTACTGGTATTTCAGCGTGTAGGCGCGCGCGTCGTCCTCGTAGTGCAGGAACAGCGGACGCATCACCGGCAGGCCGCTTTTCGCGTTCTGCGCAACCGCATCTTTGATGTACGGCTTCAGGGTGGTGAAGACGGTGGTCATGCGCGCGAAGTGCGCGATGGTTTCCGCATCGCCGTCGAACTGCCAGTTGTCGCCAGGGCGGTTGCCCTCGTGGGTACGCATCATCGGCGTAAAGGCGCTGAAGTCGCACCAGCGCAGCAGCAGCTCCTTGCTGCGCTTCATCTCGAACAGGGTGGTGTAGCCGCCGATGTCGCTGTGGTGCAGGCCGTGCCCGGTCATCGCCAGCGACAGCGCCGCAGGGATGACGGACGCCAGGCCGTCGTCCAGGCTCCAGTCGACGTTCTGATCCCCCGCCCACATCATCACCGAGTGCTTCTGGCTGCCGGTGTAGCCCGCGCGCATGAAGAACAGGATCTCGCCGAGTTTGCCGGTCTCCTCCAGCGCTTCGTAGTTACATTTCGCCCACAGGGCAGGCCAGGCGTTATGCATGATCTCCGCGCTCACGCCGTTGTGCAGGAAGGTATCGGTCGGCAAATATTCCCCGAAATCGGCCATCCAGCCGCCGCAGCCCAGTTCGATCAGGTTCTTTTTAATGACCTCTTTGTACCAGTTGTAGGCTTCCGGGTTGGTCAGGTCGATAACGCCCGCGTAGAACTCGCCGAATTCAACGTGGTAGTCCTCACCGTTGGCGTTTTTGGTCAGATAGCCGCGTTTCGCCGCCTCTTCGCAGAGATCTTTATCGCTGGCGACGTACGGGTTGATATAGGAGAGGAACTGCACCCCTTCCTGTTTCCACTTCGCAATCCGTTCATCAAGCTGCGGATAGAGAGCGCTGTTCCACTTCCAGTTCCACATCACGCGTTTGCCGAAGGAGGTCATGCGGATGCCGGACCAGTCCTGCGCCCAGATGCCGTTTACCTTCACGCCGCCCTCGCGCATAGCGTCGAGCTTCTGCTGGCACACCTCGGTGCCGCCCTGTATGCCCAGCGTCACGCCGTCGTACACCCAGTCCGGCAGCTCAGGCTGACGTCCCAGCAGGCCGGTCAGTTTTTCCAGCAGATCGACGTAGGTTTGTGCACATTCGAAGCGCAGCGTGGCGTTATCTTCCCAGAACGCCAGCTCGTGGAAATCCGGCGCGCTGAAGTCAAAGTTCATGTAGCAGCTGTTATCCACGTGGCAGTAGTACTTCTGGGTGCTCACGAAGGTAGGCTGCGGAAAGAAGGTCCAGTAGTAATCGCCGCCCGCGTTCTCTTTGCAGTCGGCCTGCCAGGTGACGTAGGTCTGCTTGTTGCGGCCCACGCCCTGCTCGCTGGTCCACAGCGGGAACGGCTTGCCGCGCAGATCGAAGTACGAGAACTGCTCGCCGCAGCCGTAGATATGATCTTCCGGCTGCGCCGCCAGCCGCAGCCAGATGCGGTTATGGCTGGCGGCATCATTTTTCAGCTTCAGCTCCAGACGGCCTTCCGCATCCACGCCCACCAGCAGCGTCGCGCTTACCGCATCGCCGCGGGTAAAGCGGATCGCCCAGCCCGCGCTTTGCTGCGTGACGGTCGCGTCCGTCAGGGCAATCTTTTCGTTGAGCTTGTCTTTAATGCTGAAATTGCCGCGAAACATCTCGATATCGGCCTCGCCTGCTCCGATCCACAGGCAAGGCGCTTCTTCAGAGTGGGACAAAATCAAGCGATCCTGCCAGCGCAGGGTGAAGCCACGTTCGTTATTTTTCAGGTCAATATTGTGTAGGGTACGCATAAAAACTCCGTCTTTATTATTTGGCCTGGCTGTCCAGCAATCCGGCGGCGACGGCAGGCGCTAAGCCCGGCGCCAGCGGCAGGCGGGGGATCACCAGGCAGTGCAGCAGATGGTAAATATCCTGCTTGCCGTCCCAGACTTTGGTGGTCACTTCGTTATTGGTGTCCAGCTCCTGCCACCAGGAACCGTTTTCGTAATCCATCAGGTACTTGATGCAGTAATCCCACCACTTCTGATACCAGGCTTCGTACTGCGCCTCGCCGGTCACGGTATAGAGGGCATAGGCCGTGCCCATCGCCTCGACGATTGGCCAGCGCACGCGTTCCCGCACGATAGGCTTGCCGTCCCAGCCCACGGAGTAGACAAACCCGTCGGCGCCGTCGGGTGCCCAGGCGTCGCGGATGGTGGCGTGGAACAGGCCTTTTGCATCTTCCAGCAGCCACTCCGGCGGGGTTTCAAAGCGCGCTTCCAGCGCGGCGCGCAGATGCAGCATCAGGCGGCCCCACTCAATCCAGTGCCCCGGCGTGCCGCCGTAGGCGCGGAAGCGGTGAGCAGGGTTATCGATGTTGTAATCGCGGATTGGGTTCCAGTCGGTGTCGAAATGCTCGTTAACGCGATACTCACCTTTGCGCGCCACGTCGTGAATAATCACCGAGGCGATGCGCAGGGCGCGGTCGAGCCATTTGCGGTCGTGGGTTACGTCATAGACAATCAGGAAGGCTTCCACGGCGTGCATGTTGGCGTTACCGCCGCGATAATCTTCCGTTTTGCTGAAGGCTTCATCCCAGGACTCGAGGCACATTTGCTCCTGTTCGCTCCAGAAGTAGCGCTCAATCACCTTGATGGCATCGTCCAGCAGCTTGCGTGCCTGCGGGTGTCCGGTGGTGACGGCGCTCGCCGCGCCCAGCAGGACGAAGAAGTGCTGATAGCCCTGCTTGGAGGCATCAATTACGCCTTCATCGTTTACGCAGGCGTACCAGCCGCCGTGCTGTTTGTCGCACAGCGGGCCGTTCAGGGCATTAATGCCGTGCTCAACCAGGGCATACGCGCCGGGACGGCCCATGTTCGCCGCCACCGCGTACACGTGAAGCATGCGGGCGGTGATCCAAAGATGGGTGCCCATATCGCTGCGAACCTGCCCGTTATTGCCCAGCCAGCCAAAGCCGGTCGGTACGGCGGCGTTTTTGCCGAAATCGAGAATGCGGTCGGTCTCTTGTTCGAGCCAGCGGTTGTGGCTCAGGGTGTTAAACCATTTCATGTTCGGGTCCTTTCTTAACGGCGAGCCATCATTTCGTCGACGATCTCACCCAGACGCTGAAGTTTTGGTACGGAAATATCACGCAGCATCAGCTCGGTATCCGGCAGGCCAATCACCGATGACCAGACGGCGCGACCGGCTAAAAAGCCCGATGCCCCCGCCTGCATCGCCACGCTCACGGCGCGCGGGAACAGCTTATCGTCCACGCCGGAGGAGAGGATCACCCACGGCATGGCAATGTTCTCGTTCAGCTTCTGCGAGGCCGCCAGCAGTTCCTGCTGCGTGCCCTTACCAAACAGCGGCATCTCCACTTTGTAGAGGTCGGCACCGCTGTCGCCCAGCTCTTTCGCCGCATCGATAATCGCCTGTTCGCGGTTAAATTCGGCACCGCGACGCGGCGGACGCACCACCGGCTCGATAATGCTCAGCAGCCCGTTGTCGTGGCACAGCGTATTGAACGCTTTCACCATTTCCAGGCGCTGCTGCGGATCTTCATCGCTGCGCCACAGCACCAGCAGCTTCAGCGCCTTGCCGCCGTCGCGTTTGACCGCCTGGGCGTCGATGCTTTTGTCGATCACCACGCTGTCGACCGGAATACCGTTCCCCGGAATAAACTCGTCGGCCGCCACAATCATCGCGCAGCTATTGGCTACGGCCTGCTGCTCCACAATCTGGCGATAGCAGAACTGCTGGTCGACGAGAATGGCAGAGGCGTACGGCGACAGAATCTTCGCCGCGTTGACCTTAAAATCCGTCAGGTGCTGGTCGGTTACCGGCACCGGCGCGCCTGCGGCGGCAAACATCAGGCGCATCGCTTCGCGCTGATCCACGGCCAGCATTGCAAAACCGCCGGAAGGTCGGGTGATATCTTTCAGGGTGTACATCGTCATTCCTCAGTCCTTTCGTATCAGTGTGATTTTTTCAGCCCGGCAGATGCGCGAACCTGTTCAAGAATGGCCGTCCAGTCTTCGCGCCCGCGCCCGGCGGCGCGAGCCTGGTTGTAAACTTCGCGGGACGCCGCGCCCAGCGGCATCGGAACATGGAGCTGGTTAGCCACGTCCAGGGCGATCCCCAGATCTTTATGTGCAAGGTCGATCATGAAGGCCGGGGAAAGATCGCCTTTCAGCACCTTATTCGGCCATGAGGTGGTGAAGTGGCCTTTACCCGCAGGAGTACCGCTCATCACCTTCAGCGCCACGTCAAAGGAGAGGCCAAGCGCTTCACACAGCACGGCCGCCTCGGCGGAAAGCGCGTTCAGGGCGATGCTCATGTAGTTATTGATGAGCTTTACGCGGATGCCCATGCCCGGCCCGCCGGCGTTAATCAGCTCATTGCCCATCGCCATTAAGACGGGGGTGGCGCGTTCCACCTGCTGCGCGGTGCCGCCCGCCAGCAGAAGCAGCGTGCCGGCGATGGCATGGTCGGACGTGCGTCCCACGGGCACGTCCATCAGGCTGAAGCCGCGTTCAGCCATATCGCGGATCAGCGCGTCGGTTTGCAGCGGGTGGATGGTGGACATATCAATCACCAGCGCGTCGCGGGATAACCCTTCGCACACGCCGTGCTCGCCGAACAGCACGCTGCGCACCAGGTCGCCGTTTGGCAGCATGGTAATGACGAATTCGGCGTCCGTTGCGGCCTGAGCAGGCGTAGCCGCCGCCCGTGCGCCGCTCTCTACCAGCGCCTGAACCGCCTGCGGGTTCACGTCAAACACGTTAAGCTGGTGGCCTTGCTTCAACAGATTCTTCGCCATTGGCGCGCCCATCTGCCCTAAACCGATAAATGCGATCGCTGACATGCCTCTCTCCTGTCACATCGTGTCAATTTCTGCGCGTTTGTGTTGTCTGTTTTTGATCGTATTTGTAATTTATAGTCAAAAAATTGACACGGGTCACTTTTTAAACATTTGGTGAAATTAAAATGAAGGCATCAGAAATCGCAGAAGGAATCACCATGACTCGCATCGTTTGTGTCGGCATTACCGTGCTGGATCGCATCTGGTATCTCGATGATTTACCTAAGGAAGGAGGGAAATATGTCGCAAAAGACTATACGGAAGTGGGCGGCGGCCCGGCGGCCACGGCGGCGGTGGCCGCGGCAAAACTGGGTGCGGAAGTGGATTTTATTGGCCGGGTGGGGGACGACGATACCGGCAGACGGCTGCTGGCGGAGCTGGAATCCCTGGGCGTGAACACCCGCTATACACGCGTGTTTAAAGGTGCCCGCTCGTCACAATCCGCGGTGCTGGTGGACGCAGGCGGAGAACGAGTGATTGCCAACTACCCCAGCCCCGATCTGCCCGCCGAGGCAGACTGGCTGCATGAAATCGACTTCTCGCAATGGGATATCGTGTTAGCAGACGTGCGCTGGCATGACGGGGCAAAACAGGCGTTTACGCTGGCCCGTCAGCAGGGCGTTCCTACTTTGCTTGATGCTGACGTTACCCCGCAGGACATCGCGGAGCTGATAGCCTTAAGCGACCACGCGGCCTTCTCCGCGCCGGGCCTGCGGCGACTAACTCAGGTGGATAAAGCAGAAGATGCCCTGAAAAAAGCACAAACGCTCACAAATGGACATGTGTATGTCACTCAGGGGCGAGACGGCTGCTACTGGCTGGAAAACGGCGCCTTGTGTCATCAATCCGGCTTTGAGGTGAACGTGGTGGATACCACCGGCGCGGGCGACGTTTTCCACGGCGCGCTGGCGTTCAGCCTGGGACAGCAATCCACCGCCGCAGACGCCGTGCGTTTTGCCAGCGCCGTCGCAGCCCTGAAATGCACAAAGCCCGGCGGGCGCGCGGGTATACCCGACTGTGATCAAACCCGCTCTTTTTTGTCACTTTTTGTATAAAATGCGGAGCGTGATGGTTTTCAGAGGACAGCCCATGAGCCTTACCGAACTGACCGGCAACCCGCGTCACGATCAGCTGCTAACGCTGATTGCCGATCGCGGCTATATGAACATTGATGAACTGGCGCAACTGCTGGACGTGTCGACGCAAACGGTGCGCCGGGATATCCGTAAGCTCAGCGAGCAGGGGCTGATCACGCGTCATCACGGCGGCGCGGGCAGGGCATCCAGCGTGGTGAACACGGCGTTCGAACAGCGCGAAGTGTCGCTTACCGAAGAGAAGCGGGCGATTGCCGAGGCGATTGCGGACTATATTCCCGACGGCTCAACTATTTTCATCACCATCGGCACGACCGTAGAGCACGTTGCCCGGGCGCTGCTTAACCATAATCATCTGCGCATCATCACCAACAGCCTGCGGGTGGCGCATATTCTGTATAAGAACCCGCGCTTTGAAGTGATGGTGCCGGGCGGCACGCTGCGCCCGCACAACGGCGGCATTATCGGGCCTGCGGCGACGGCGTTTGTGTCTGGTTTTCGGGCGGACTATCTCGTGACCAGCGTCGGGGCGATTGAGCACGACGGCGCGATGATGGAGTTTGACGTGAATGAAGCCAGCGTGGTGAAAACCATGATGGCCCACTCTCGTCACATTTTGCTGGCGGCCGATCATACGAAATTTAACGCATCCGCCGCGGTGGAAATTGGCAACGTGGCGCAGACAACGGCTCTTTTCACCGATGAGATGCCCGGCTCGGCGCTGCAAAATCATCTGAAATCCAGCAAGGTTGAAACGGTGCTGGCCTGTACCAGCGATGATATCGCCTGAAGCAAAAAGCCGCTGATTTCTCAGCGGCTTTTTTGTTATTTGAAGCTGTATTTTATCCCCAGCATTCCCTGCGTATCGCTGTAGCCTTTATCGCCAATCTGCTGTGCCACATTGCCCCAGACGCTAAGCTGCGGGGTAATCTGCCCCTCTACGCCCGTCTTTAACTCACCAATATTGCGCGTACCGCGCATCTCATTGCTGACGTCATCCATGCGGATGCGCGTGGTCTGGGTATTGTGGATCCAGTTCGCTTCAATAAACGGCTGGAAGGTGCGTGATTTAGCGTCATCCATCGCGTTATGTCCGCTGATATAGGCCTTCACGCCGAGACGCGTCATCAGGTTGCCCTGGGTTTCGTCTTTCACCCGCGTGCCGTTACGCTCGCGATGGTCGTCAGCCTGCACGTCCATCCAAACGGCCTGCGCCTTCGGCTGGATCCAGTAACTGTTGCGGCCGCTTTTACCCACCTTAACGCTATAGCCCGCTTCGACAGAGGCGGTTACGCCGCTGGAGCGATAACGCTCGGTCGCCTGGTCCTGCCCCATCACCTTATTGTCAAACCAGTTATACAGCACCCAGCTATCAACGTAGGTGCCGCTTTTATCGGCTTCGTTTGCGTACCAGGTACCGTACAGACCTACGCTATAGCCATTCACTTCGCCACGTGAGTGGTATCCGGTCAGGCTGGAGGCGCTCCGGCTTTGGCTGTTACCGTAGCCCGCCATCAGGCCAAGATGCCAGCGGTCCAGGCCATCTGTGCTCCATTGGGCGATATCGCCACCCAACTGCAGCACGTAACGGTTGGCTGTCGTTTTTAGCTGGCCGCTGCCGTCGTTGAAACGCGCATGCCCGCCGACATTTCGCATCCAAAGGCTCGTCACTTTTTGCTCGCCGGTGAGCATGTCGGTGTACTGCGTTTCACCCAGACGATCGTGCAGGCGGGTCATAAACAGCGTATTTGCCGCATAGCTGTTTGCCTGATAGCTGCCAAATTCTGGGCGATACTGATGCTCGCTTTTCGGCGGCGCAGGTGGCGGTACCGGTTCTTGCGGCGGAATCACCGGGTCGACGGGCGGATCTACCGGGACGACAGGCGGGTCGACAGGGTCAACAGGTGGATCCACCGGGTCAACAGGCGGGTCTACCGGTTCAACTGGCGGATCTACCGGGTCGACCGGTGGGTCTACCGGGTCAACAGGAGGATCTACCGGGTCGATCGGTGGGTCAACGGGTTCAGCCAGGCTGGTCAGAAACCAGTTCTTACCTTTCTGCACAACGTTATAGTCATAACCCCCCGCTACGATACGGCTGGCCTTCTCAAACGTTCCCTCCGAGTTGCCGCCAACGCTGACTATTTCAATCCCTTCAACGGTTTGTGCGCCTGCACCACCAATGTTGTTTACGTCAACCGCGGTACGACCGGATGTGTTTCCTTCAACAATCAGCCTGTCAGTTTCAGAGGTATCGTCAGACAGCACGGTATTGAAAACCAGCTTACCGCCGTTGCCTGTGTAATCCTCGTTGATGGTCAGGGTTTGCCAGGCCGCGTCCTCAGCATGCTGGAAATTTATCGTGCCGCCCGCGTTCAGGGTCAGGCTGGTCAGCGTTGAGCTGTCGCGCATATTCCAGACGGCATCATTCATCGTAAGCGCAAGAGTACCGGTCCCGGCAGCGTTGCTTTCTATGTACGATGCTCCGTTCCACAGCGAGCTGTTACCCATTGTCAGCGTAATGGTACTGTTTTGTGCCGGAAGGGTACTGTTGGCCGCGACGCCACCTGCGGCGAGGATATCGCCGTTAAGGAGGAATTTTCCGCCTGCAGAGGCATCAATAATTCCGCCATTGCTGGCGTTCAGGGCATAGCTACCCTGGTCGCGCTGGCCTGCGGTGGTAATGGTTGCCCCACCGTCGAGCGTTATCACGCCGCGTGACCAGGCATACATCCCGTGCGGTGCCTGGGCGGAGCTGCTGGTTTTCTCGCTGCTGTTGACCGCAATGGTGACGTTATCTCCCACATTTACCGCTGCTGTATAAGCGTAGATGCCATGCGCGCTGGCACCGTTGGTGGTGATGGTCGCGCCTTCATCAAGGGTGATGGTTGACGAGCCGGTAGAGTACACGCCGGAGGCACTGGCTGCGTCGGTGGTAATGGTCGCTTTTTTTCCCAGCTCGATTCTGGAGGCAGAACCCGCATACAGGCCGTAGGCCGAAGTGCCATACGTTTCGATGGTGGCCTCATCCCCCAGACGGACGGATGAGCCGCTCTGGTTGGTACGAATCCCCTCGGCGTAGGTACCCCGCGTCACAATATGCGCACGATCGCCGACAACAATGTTATTTTTGGCCTTCGAGGCATCATTCAGTGCATAGGCGCTAATACCGCGACCGGTACTGCCAGTGGTTTCGATATAGAGATCGTCACCCACATAAATATTGGCGGAGCCGAGAGAACCCTGGCTGAAGGAGCTGTACCCGGCATTGATGCCATCGCCGCTTTGGCCATTAACGTAAATGTGGGTGCGGTCGCCGGTAATGATAAACACCGGGTTATTCGGCGTGTTCATACCGTGGGTACGAATACCGTCGACATCTTTACCGTTATTGGCAGCCACTTTTGACTGGGTACGAATAGTCAGATCGTCACCAAATATCACCCCCGGGCTGCCGGACGTGGAGTTCTGAATAACGGTCACGGAGTGCTCAAAGGCTTCCGCCCCCGGCCCTTCGAGAGTGATCCCATCCCCGTAGACTGGAATATTGCCCGGGCTGTACTGGTAGACATAGTTAGGATCGCTGGTATTTTTACTAAAGTTCGCGTTTGCCGTTGCAGGAATCAGCGCCTGTATTTCCGCAGGCAAATCCGTTACTGCTCCGGTGGCTGGTAAATTAGCAAAATCGATAACTGCAGCATTCGCGGTAAATAGCGCTGACGATAGTGCCAGCGAAATCGCAACGGCGACAGGTGAATGTTTCAATAAATATGGCATAACTGCCCCCTTTCTTTCAGGCGTAAAACATCCTCCACACCATTAAATGTGGGCATGTTAAGAAGTTGAAATTACAAAATAGAAACGAGTATTTTATGAATGCTGGTACCTAACTTCCTCTCTAATCGTATTTTATGAACGTAAATTTTTTTCACATCAACGCTGGTTGTTTTTATTATCTCCCGGAGGCACACCCCTGAAATAAGTCTGTTAAGTAAAGTGAATTCAACAGTGCTCAGGGTATTACCACGCCTGCTGCTCACTCGCCTGCCGGAAAAAAGATGGTTAATTTTTTCCTGCAATATAGCGTCATCGTCATCTGAATAAATAATTCCCTTTATTTCACTGTGGTGAGCGAAAAAATAGTGAGCCAACGCCTCCAGTTTACGGTCCGCGATAAGCACGATGTGCATGTTGGTCATCGCCAGATGTTCAATCCATTGCGGATCGACAAGCAGGCGCAGGTTATACATCGAAAAATCTACAAAAATAAATCCGCGTAATAAATGATTCTTGTTCCCAGACAATATTTTATTTTCTACTGCAAGTTGCAGGAAATGATTTCCCACCGGCCAAACTGCGAAGGAGGCGCTGCCACAGTATTGTGAGCGCACCGTGTTATCCGGAAATAACTGGCAGGACAATTCGCAGCTTATACAGCGGACAACCTTTTGCGACGATGTTATCATCCAGTCCACTCCTGTCTTATTTTCATTATCAATATTTCACTGCCTTTCAAATGTGTCAATCTTGAAACATATCCAGCGTTGCTGTCGTATTTATGAGAAATAATGCCAGAGAAAATAAATTCCTGGCTGTCTCAATTCTTGCAGGCCGCAGACATAGCGACAGAACATTGATTGTCAGACCTTACCCAGGAATATTCATCAACCCATTAAGATTATTCGGCAAAAACAACCCCGGAAGGAAATTGACGAAACAGCACTAATAGCTAAAGATTCGTCACCTCGATCTTCCTGAACGTCAGTCTTTTCTCAACGTGTGGCTCAATATAATTATTTGACCTGGTGAAGTGTAATGAAATCTCATTATGTCCTTTTAGCTGAGGCTCACCTAAGAAAACCGATTTGTAATCAATTGAAAAATAATGCGATGTTTCTAATCTTAGGTACGGGTGTGTCGCGCTCTGATCCTTCTGACCTATACTGTTGTTAAATATACGTGTGTTTTTTGGGTTTGTGGGGTTAAATATTGTTATTGCAGAGGAAAGTAAAATTGTATCTTATTAACAAGCTGGTCGAGTATGACCCGGAAAACAAAACCCTGGCGAATCATATTACCGGGCGCACGATACATTTGCAGCTTCCTGCCAATCTCTGCTTTCTTTATCTCGTTACCCATCCTGGCGAAATAATTTCGCAAAATCAGTTAATGGTGGTGGGATGGGGTGAGCGTAACGATGTCACCACACCGAATACCTTTTACCAGGCCATTTTGACATTGCGCAATGCGCTGGCTGAAGTGGGGTTGCCGCGCGATACGGTAAAAACGATTTCGCGTCGCGGGCTGACGCTTTCCGAAGCCACCCAGGTTGAAGTATTTACCCCAACCGCCGAGCCGATAATTGCCAGTGAAGACGTGGCAATAGCCGAAGGCACCGCGATGAAGAAGCCGGCGTGGTTAATAATAGCCACCGCTACGCTTTTTCTGATCGCGCTTATTAACGGGGTCATATTATATAAACATCACCAGAACATGCCGTTTAGTCACTACATTCCACTTTCAATGGGCAGCACGACCAACGCCTGCCAACTCTTTTATGCACCTAATGAACATATGCAGGACCATTACCTTCGCTTGTTAAAAAATTATCCCAGCCTGTGTGCCGGAAACCGATACGTTTTTCTCATCGGCTATAGTAAAACGGAGCGAATCGCGGCGTTTGTCTGTAATAACGATGCGCGACATGACGCGGCAGCGTTATGTACCACGCATTATTTTTGGGCGCATGAGCAATGATGACACTCGGGAATCGTATTATTTTGCTGGCGGCGTTGCTGGGGGCTGCTATTACCAGCGGCTGGTTAGCGTATTCGCATTTTTCGAGTGCGCCGATACGCTGTACAGGTGATGTGGAATGGACGATTGGTAAAAACCGATTTGTAGGAACGGTTTCATGGCGAATGCAGCATCGGGAAGGGACCGCTGTCATTAACGGTAAACTGTTTGGTCACGTGGTTTCTGAAGTCAACCGCACCATCTATTTCCACTACAGCGATCACCAGAACGCGCGCGTATTGAATAACGATCGTATTATTAAAACCTTCGCCGATAGTGCGGATGAGGCTGATATCAATGCAACGCTACCGGGTTTTTATCGCACGCCGGGAAGAGATCTGAGCCTGATGATTGATGAGTACCGTGGAGCGTGGCTTTTTGCCGCGTCAAACGTCCCTTCGCTGTACTGCCGTAAAAACGCGCCGTAAAAATCAATCGCACACCTTAGACGGCACGCATAGTCAAATCTCGTGATTCCCGCTACAGTTATCTCTCCACGGCGAAAGGAGATAAACATGCTTTATATCTTTGACTTAGGAAACGTAATCGTCGATATCGATTTTAACCGGGTGCTGGGTGCCTGGAGCGACTTTAGCCGTGTGCCGCTGGCGACGTTAAAGCAGGATTTCGCGATGGGTGAGACCTTCCATCAGCATGAACGCGGCGAGATTAGCGATGAAGAGTTTGCTGAACGCTTCTGCCAGGAGATGGGGCTTTCGTTAAGCTATGAACAATTTTCTCACGGCTGGCAGGCGGTATTCGTCGCGATCCGTCCGGAAGTGATCGACATTATGCACAAATTGCGCGAGCAGGGGCACCGGGTGGTCGTGCTGTCTAACACCAACCGTCTGCACACGACCTTCTGGCCAGAGGAATATCCCGAAGTTAAGGCGGCGGCAGATAAGATCTATCTTTCGCAAGAGATGGGTATGCGTAAGCCTGAAGCGCGAATTTATCAGGCTGTTTTGCAGGCAGAGGGATGCACCGCGGCCGATGCGGTCTTTTTCGATGACAACGCCGATAATATAGAGGGAGCTAACCAGTTGGGTATCACGTCAATTCTGGTGACCGGAAAAGAGACGATACCAAACTACTTTGCGAAGCAGTTATGCTAAAAACCGTTCATCAAAAAGCCACGCATCATACTCGCCCGCTGAGGGCCTGGCTGAAGTTGCTCTGGCACCGCATTGATGAGGACAACATGACCACGCTGGCGGGTAACCTCGCCTACGTGTCGTTGCTCTCATTAGTGCCGCTGGTGGCGGTTATCTTTGCGCTCTTTTCCGCTTTCCCGATGTTCGCGGACGTTAGCCTGCAGCTTCGCCATTTCGTCTTCGCTAACTTCATCCCGGCCACCGGGGATGTTATCCAGAACTACATCGAGCAGTTTGTTGCCAACTCCAGCAAAATGACGGCGGTGGGGGCGTGCGGCCTTATCGTCACCGCGTTGCTGCTGATGTACTCCATCGACAGCGCGCTTAACACCATCTGGCGAAGCAAAAAAATCCGTCCTAAGGTCTATTCCTTTGCCGTCTACTGGATGATTTTAACGCTGGGGCCGTTGCTGGCTGGGGCGAGCCTGGCAATCAGTTCGTATCTTCTCTCCTTGCGCTGGGCGAGTGATTTAAACAGCGTGATCGATAACGTGCTGCGTATTTTTCCGCTGATCCTGTCCTGGCTCTCGTTCTGGCTGCTCTATAGCGTTGTACCGACCACGCGCGTGCCTAACCGCGATGCGGTAGTTGGGGCGCTGGTGGCGGCAGTGCTTTTTGAACTGGGTAAAAAAGGGTTTGCCCTTTACATCACCATGTTCCCGTCTTATCAGCTGATTTACGGCGTGCTGGCGGTGATCCCCATTTTATTTGTCTGGGTTTACTGGACCTGGTGTATCGTCTTGCTTGGTGCCGAAATAACTGTCACTCTCGGCGTATACCGCGAACTTAAAAAAGCAGCAGAAGCTGAAAAACAATTAGAAGCAGACCAACCATGATTGCATTGATACAGCGCGTAACCCGTGCCAGCGTCACCGTGGAGGGAGAGGTGACGGGTGAAATTGGCCCAGGACTTTTGGTGTTGTTAGGTGTCGAAAAGGATGATGACGAACAAAAAGCGAACCGCTTATGCGAGCGCGTGCTGGGCTACCGCATATTCAGCGATGCGGAAGGCAAGATGAATCTGAACGTCCAGCAGGCGGGCGGCAGCGTGCTGGTGGTTTCCCAGTTTACGCTGGCAGCGGATACCGAGCGCGGCATGCGCCCAAGTTTCTCTAAAGGCGCCGCGCCGGATCGTGCAGAAGCACTTTACGAATACTTTGTTGAGCGTTGTCGCCAACAGGAAATGAATACGCAAACCGGACGATTCGCTGCAGATATGCAGGTCTCGCTGGTGAACGATGGCCCCGTCACATTCTGGCTCCAGGTATGAGCCAACTGGCGGCGTGGCCGCGGGTAACAAGAGAGAGTACAGCTATGTATCACCTTCGAGTACCGCAAACGGAAGAAGAGTTAGAAGCGTATTACCAGTTCCGCTGGGAAATGCTGCGCAAGCCACTGCATCAGCCAAAAGGATCTGAACGCGACGCCTGGGATGCGATGGCCCATCATCAGATGGTGATGGACGAAGAGGGCAACCTCGTCGCCGTCGGGCGACTGTATATCAACGCTGATAACGAAGCGTCGATTCGTTTTATGGCGGTTCACCCTTCCGTGCAGGATAAAGGGCTGGGGACGCTAATGGCGATGACGCTGGAGTCCGTCGCCCGTCAGGAAGGCGTTAAGCGCGTCACCTGTAGCGCCCGGGAAGATGCCGTGGAGTTTTTTGCCAAACTCGGTTTTGTTAACCAGGGTGAAATCACCGCCCCGCAAACCACGCCGATTCGCCACTTTTTGATGATCAAACCCATCGCCACGCTAGACGATATTCTTCATCGCGCGGACTGGTGCGGGCAGCTGCAGCAGGCCTGGTATGAACACATCCCTCTGAGTGAAAAGATGGGCGTGCGCATTCAGCAGTACACCGGGCAAAAATTCATTACCACCATGCCGGAAACCGGCAATCAGAACCCTCACCACACCCTGTTTGCCGGCAGCCTGTTTTCCCTGGCGACGCTCACCGGCTGGGGGCTGATCTGGCTAATGCTGCGCGAGCGGCATCTTGGCGGCACCATTATTCTGGCCGATGCCCACATTCGCTATAGTGCGCCGATCAGCGGCAAGCCGAGCGCGGTGGCGGACCTTGGCGCGCTGGGCGGCGATCTTGATCGTCTGGCACGTGGCCGCAAAGCGCGCGTGCAGATGCAGGTTGAGCTGTTCGGCGATGAAACGCCAGGCGCTGTGTTTGAAGGCACCTATATCGTTCTTCCTGCGAAGCCGTATGGCGCGTATGAAGAGGGCGGGAACGAGGAGGAGTAGTCTCCTTCTCAATCTCGCCCGGCATGGTTAATGCGCCAGGCAATATCTCGCATAACGTCTCGCGCTGACTGGCTAATTCCACTCAACTGAAAGAAGCCGTGTATTACACCCCGCCATCGTTGAGCGGTACACTTCACGCCTTGCTCCGTGAGGCGCTGACAAAGCGCCTCGCCTTCGTCGCGTAACGGATCATACTCAGCGGTAACAATGTGGACCTTTGGCAGACCGCTAAAGTCGTTGCGCCACAGCGGGCTGACTTCAGGATGCTGACGGTCGGCTCCAGCCAGATACATTTCATAGCCGCTCAAAAGGGTATCGCGAGTAATCACGTAATCCATGCCATTGAGGGTATAGCTTTCAAAACTGGCCGTAGCGTCGAGCATGGGGTAGATAAGAATGAGTTGTGCGGGATCCCAGAGACCTTTGGCCTTAAGCCGCAATGATGTTACCAGCGCAAGATGGCCTCCCGCGCTGTCTCCACAAAGTGTAATCCGGTTTTTATCCACACCTAATTGTTCTGCATTTTGCCAGACAAGATCTGCCGCTCTCTCTGCATCGTCATGCGCAGCGGGGAAGGTATGCTCGGGTGCGAGTCTGTACTGAACCGCAATGACCCGACAGTTACCGTAAAACGCCAGTTGGCGAAGCTGATTATCATGGGTTTCAAACCCACCGCTGACAAAACAACCGCCATGATAGTAGAGGGCACAAGGTAACGTTTCAGGGGCATTGACAGGCGAAAAGACCCGAAAGGTCAAATCCTCAAGAACAAGCGTTTCAATCTGGACACGAGTTTCTTTTTCCCCGGCCAGCGCTGTGCTGGCGACATATCCGCTTCTCCGGTCATCAATACTCTGCTTTCGCGAGGAAGGTCTTCCTGCGGCAATAAACTCCTGTACCAGCTTATCAATACCCTTCTCCAGAGCCATGGTTACGTCCTTTTACTGTGTTTTTATACAGTTTATAGCCTGGTTTACAGCAGATGAAAACAGAGAAATGTTGAGAGGTGCATATTGTGGAAAGCGGCTCGCAAAATCGATCATTCCCTAAAAAACGTCCTTTCACCCTAAATTGATAAAGAGTATTTTGCCTGAAAATTAACCAATGATGATATACTAAGGTGATATATGAGCGTTTTGGCGGAACTTGATATGGGCAGAATACTTATCGATTTGTCTGATGACGTGATTCAACGTTTGGATAACCTCAAGAAATTGCGAAATCAACCACGTGCCGAACTGCTTCGCGAAGCGATAGAGCTGTATCTCGACCAGCAGAGTTCTTCTGTTATCCGAAATGCGCTTGGTCTGTGGGGAGATAGAAAAGAGGACGGGCTTGAGTATGAACGCAAGCTGCGTGAGGACTGGTAATCATGGAGCACATGGCAGTGTTTGATACCAATATTCTCATTGATCTCTTCAACAACCGTGTTGAAGCTGCGGATGCGATTGAGCATACCGCGTCGCATCGTGCCATCAGCTTAATTACCTGGATGGAAGTGATGGTGGGCGCTCGCAGGCATGGTCATGAAGCGAAAACGGCAGCCGTGATGGGCGCTTTTGAAATTATTGATGTGTCTCGGGATATCGCGGAAAGAAGCGTTTTACTACGTGAGAAGCATGGAATGAAACTGCCTGATGCTATCATCCTGGCTACAGCGCAGAGCAGAAAATGTCCGTTGATTTCTCGCAACACGAGAGATTTTGCGGGTATTGACGAGGTCCTTACGCCTTACCAGGTGTAGGCCGGGCAAGCTCGCGCCGCCCGGCACTCTCACAGGAGATTACTCCCCTTCACCCGGGAACAGGAACGGGTTGATCGAGCTGCGGGCAAAGCCCTCCTGCTCCATCTTCGCATCCAGAATCAGCGAGGCGAGATCGTCCGCCACCGCTTCGACTTTCGGGTCTTTTTCCTGATACAGGATCTTCAGGTAGGTTCCGCAGTCGCCGCAGCTTTCGGCTTTCACCGCCGCGTCTTCATTTTCCAGCGACCAGTAGTTGAGATCGCGAGTCTGCTCGCAGTTGCTGCACTTCACGCGCACCACGTGCCACTCGGTTTCACACAGGTTGCAGTGCAGGTAGCGCAGCCCCTGCGTGGTCCCAATCTGCACCATGCTGGAGACCGGCATTGAGCCGCAGACCGGGCAGAACTGGCGCGCTTCGCCGTATTCGGCGCGGGCTTTGCCCGGGATCAGGCTCGCCATTTGCGCCCAGTAGAGCGACAGCGCGGCCCAGATAAACGGCGCTTTATCGCTGCTGACCAGCGAGAAGTCGGAGGCAAACAGCGCGCTCGCCATCTCTTCCAGCTCCAGGTCAGAGGCTTTTTCCAGGTTCTCAATGACAGCCAGCGCGGTGCCGCTCATCTCCGGCTTCAGCTCGGCAATCAGCGAATGAAGCAGCTTATGCCAGTGCTTGTCGCGCGGCAGGACGTGAATATCCAGCGGCGGCTTGCCCTGCTCGTTAGCTTCTTTGATGCGCGCGGTCAGGTCCATTTGCAGCGGGTGGTCGTACAGCACCACCTCCTGCGCATGGGCGACCAGCGCGGCAAAACGCAGAAAATCGCCCAGCGGGTTGTTCTCTGCCAGCTCGCGCAGACGCTCTGCGCGGCGGTTGTAGAGGTTCTTGAGTCTGGGGAATAACAACGGCGGAATATACTCCGCCGTACGTTTCTCGCTCGACCCCAGCTCATCTTGCGGGATTATGCGAATACTCATTCAGATGACTTTTCCTGTTTCTGGCGGACTTCACGGTACCAGCGCGGGTGATGTTTCTTCGCCCACGTTTTGGTTACCCATCCTTCCACCATCGCGGTAATGGTGCCTTTCACCCAGAGGGCGGCGTAAATATGCACCATGATAACCACAATTAACGCCACTGCGGCAAATGAATGCAGCATTAGCGCAAATCGGATCACCGGGATTGAGAAAGCAGGCGCAAAGTACGGACGCCAGATGATCACGCCGCTCACCAGCAACAGGACCAGGAAGATAATCGCCGCCCAGAATACGCATTTCTGGCCGAAGTTATAACGCCCGGTATCACCCACTTCCTCGTTGACGACGATCTTACGAATATTCTTCGCCCAAAAGATATCATCCCGATTGATTAGGTTATGGTGCCAGTAGCGGAAAAACATGATGATAAACGAGGCAAACATCACCACACCCACGAACGGGTGAAGGATGCGCGCCAGCTGCGGCGTGCCCAGGATCTGCATCAGCCAGTTGAAGGAGGGGAAGAAGAACCCCAGCCCGCTTATCGCCGCCAGCATGAAGCAGAAGGCGGTGACCCAGTGGTTGATGCGTTCCGGCGCGGTGTAGCGCACGATGGTGTCACGTTTTCTCATTTGCGCACCTCGTCTTTCTCTTCATGCAGGTTGTCGTCTTCCTCTTCCGCACGGTTCGGACCGACGCCGACGTAGTGGAAGATGCTCGCTGCGAAGGTGGCAGCAAAGCCCACCGCGGCCAGCGGTTTCCAGATGCCTTTCCAGAACTTCACGGTGGCGCTGATTTCCGGGTTCTCCGGCAGGCCGTGATACAGGTTCGGCTTGTCGGCGTGGTGCAGCACGTACATCACGTGCGTACCGCCAACCCCGGCCGGATCGTACAGGCCCGCGTTGTCGTAACCACGGGTTTTCAACTCGCCCACGCGCTCTGCCGCCAGCGTTTTCATATCCTCTTTGGAGCCAAAGTGGATAGCGCCGGTTGGGCAGGTCTTCACGCATGCAGGCTCCTGGCCCACGTTAACGCGGTCCACGCACAGGGTGCATTTGTAGACGCGGTTGTCTTCCGGGTTCAGGCGCGGCACGTCGAACGGACAGCCCGCGATGCAGTAGCCGCAGCCAATGCACTGCTCGGACTGGAAGTCGACGATGCCGTTGGCATACTGAATGATAGCCCCTTCTGACGGACACGCCTTCAGGCAGCCCGGATCCGCGCAGTGCATACAGCCGTCTTTGCGGATAAGCCATTCCAGTTTGTCGTTCTGCTCCACTTCCGAGAAACGCATTACCGTCCAGGACTTGGCGGTCAGGTCTGCCGGGTTGTCGTACACCCCGACGTTGTGACCCACTTCGTCACGGATGTCGTTCCACTCAGAGCAGGCCACCTGACAGGCTTTACAGCCGATACAGGTGGTCACGTCGATCAGCTTCGCCACTTCCTGCTGGTGGTCCCGCGCCTGAGGCGCGGGCGTGAAACCGTTAGTCGCGGAACGACGGATAATGTCTTGAGATTGATAAGCCATAAGTCGTCTCCGTTACACCTTTTCCACGTTCACGAGGAAGGCCTTAAACTCCGGCGTCTGCGTGTTCGCATCACCGACGAACGGCGTCAGGGTATTCGCAATGAACCCTTTTTTCGCCACGCCCTCATAGCCCCAGTGAATTGGGATGCCGATGGTATCCACCTGCTGACCGTGAACGTTCAGCGTGCGAATACGCTTGGTCACTACCGCCTTGGCCTTGATGTAGCCGCGGTTAGAGGAGACCTTCACGGTATCGCCATGGGCAATGCCGAGCTTGTTCGCCAGCTTCTCGCCGATCTCCACAAACTGTTCCGGCTGCGCGATGGCGTTAAGCAGCGCGTGCTTGGTCCAGTAGTGGAAGTGCTCGGTCAGACGGTAAGTGGTGCCCACGTACGGGAACTTGTCTTTTTTACCCAGCGCTTCAAAGTCGCCCTTGAAGATACGCGCTGCTGGGTTAGAGACCACGTTCGGGTGCAGCGGGTTGGTGCCCAGCGGCGTCTCAAACGGCTCGTAGTGTTCCGGGAACGGCCCTTCCGCCATCTTGTCGATAGCAAACAGGCGCCCCATCCCTTCAGGCTGCATGATAAACGGCCCAACGTCGCTGCCTGGTGCGGCAGTGCTGTAGTCCGGAATATCCACGCCGCCCCATTTCGCGCCGTCCCACTTCAGCAGCTGACGCTTCGGATCCCACGGGTTACCCTGCGGGTCAGCGGAGGCACGGTTATAGAGGATGCGGCGGTTCAGCGGCCATGCCCATGCCCAGCCCAGCGTATTGCCGAGGCCCGACGGGTCGGCGTTGTCACGGTTGGCCATCTGGTTGCCTTTCGGCGTCCAGCTACCGGCAAAGATCCAGCAGCCGCTGGAGGTGGTACCGTCATCGCGCAGGTGGGCGAAGGTGCTGAGCTGGTCGCCTTTCTTCGCCAGAACCGCGCCGGTGACCGGGTCGATAACGTCCGCCAGCGCCTTACCGTTGCTCTCCATGGCCACTTCTTCCGGCGCAGGATTTTCCGGCGTCGAGTAGTTCCAGGTCATGTTCAGCACCGGCTCAGGGTTCGCGCCGCCTTCTGCCGCATACATCTTACGCAGGCGTAAGAAGATACCGGCCAGGATCTCGCCGTCGTTCATGGCGATGCCCGGGGCGTCCGCGCCTTTCCAGTGCCACTGCAGCCAGCGGCCGGAGTTGACGATAGAACCGTTCTCTTCCGCGAAGCAGGTAGACGGCAGGCGGAACACTTCGGTCTGAATCTTCGACGGATCGACGTCGTTCGACTCGCCGTGGTTCTGCCAGAAGGTCGAGGTCTCGGTGTTGAGCGGGTCAATCGTTACCAGGAACTTCAGCTTCGAGAGAGACTCGACAACCTTGTTCTTGTTCGGGAACGACGCCACCGGGTTAAAGCCCTGGCAGATATAGCCGTTGACCTGGCCCTGGTGCATCATTTCGAAGTACTGGAGAACGTCGTAACCTTTGTCCCACTTCGGCAGCCAGTCAAAGCCCCAGCTGTTTTCCGCCGTCGCTTTGTCGCCGTAGAAGGCTTTCATCAGCGAGACGAAGAACTTCGGATAGTTGCCCCAGTAGTTCACCTGGCCTTCGAGCAGCGGTTTTGGCGTGCTGGCCGTCAGGTAGGTCTGCAGGTCAGTCTGTTTCTCGCTTGGCAGGTTCATGTAACCCGTCAGGCTCTGAGACAGCAGGCCGAGGTCGGTCAAACCCTGGATGTTAGAGTGACCGCGCAGGGCATTCACGCCGCCGCCTGCCATCCCCATGTTGCCGAGCAGCAGCTGCACCATTGCCATCGTACGGATGTTCTGCGCGCCGATGGAGTGCTGCGTCCAGCCGAGTGCATACAGGAACGACGCGGTTTTGTCCTTCGCGCTGGTCTCCGCGATCAGCTCGCAGACCTTCAGGAAGTCCGCCTTCGGCGTGCCGCAGATGTTCTCAACAACGTCCGGCGTGTAGCGGGAAACGTGCTCTTTCAGCAGGTTCCATACGCAGCGCGGGTGTTGAAGAGTGGTGTCGCGCTTCGCAAAGCCTTTCTCATCCAGCTCGTAGTTCCAGCTGGTTTTGTCGTACTTGCGTTTTTCAGCGTCGTAACCGCTAAACAGGCCATCTTCGAAGTGGTAATCCTCACGCACGATCAGGCTGGCGTTGGTATAGGCTTCGGTGTATTCGCGGTTGTATTTTTCGTGGGTCATCAGGTACAGCAGTACGCCTGACAGGAAAGTAATGTCAGTACCTGAACGAATAGGGGTGTAGAAATCCGCCACTGACGCAGTACGCGTGAAGCGGGGATCGATCACAATCAGTTTCGCACCGTTGTGGATTTTGGCTTCCATCGCCCAGCGGAACCCGACCGGGTGCGCTTCAGCGGCGTTACCGCCCATCACCACAATGAGGTTGGCGTTCTTGATGTCGACCCAGTGGTTGGTCATCGCACCGCGACCAAATGTTGGAGCAAGACTTGCTACCGTTGGTCCGTGTCAGACACGCGCCTGGTTGTCGACCGCGAGCATACCGAGTGCGCGCGTGAATTTCTGGGTTAAATAGCCGGTTTCGTTGCTGGAGGCAGAAGCACACAGCATCCCGGTGGAGAGCCAGCGGTTGACCGTGACGCCGTCGGCGTTCTTCTCAATAAAGTTGGCATCGCGGTCTTCTTTAATATGTTTTGCGATGCGGTCAAACGCCTCTTCCCAGCTGATTTGCTGCCATTTATCGGAGCCAGGCGCGCGATATTCCGGGAATTTCAGACGGCTTTCGGAGTGGATAAAGTCCACCAGACCGGCCCCTTTCGGGCACAGCGCGCCGCGGTTGACCGGATGGTCCGGGTCGCCTTCGATATGGAAAATAGACGCTTTGGCGTTTTTCGCACCGTCGCCGAGGCTATACATCAACAGCCCACAGCCGACGGAGCAGTACGTACAGGTGTTACGGGTTTCGCGGGTGCGCAGCAGTTTGTACTGCCGCGTTTCCGCCAGCGCTACGCCGGGCGCAAAGCCCAGTGCCGCCGCCGTGGTGCCTGCCATACCGCCAGCGCAGATCTTAAAGAACTGCCTTCTGCTGACCTGCATGGGTCACTCCTTGTTCGACATTGCTTATATATGTAGTTTTAACTTCGCGGTTGAGAATTGACCGCAAAGGAGAAAAATTTGCGTTAATCCCTCATTTCTCCGAGGGATATCATCAGAATACCACAATGTCGGTATACCTGTTCCAACGGCGTTAATACAAAGTGAACGTATTATCACTGTGTTGATTATAAAGTGTGACACTGATCACACTATAAGCTCTGCATGTTAAAGGGGTGTAGCGGGGGTCGGGTTGCACCTCTTCTTAATGAGTAGGACAATGAGTGTCGAAAAGTTGATCCATACTATGCGTAAGGCCTGCGGTTTATGCTGCAATAGCAGGCTTACTTCCGTGGTTGTTCAGGAATACCGCTGTGTCTAAACAAAACCGTGCTACCCGCTTATCGCCACTGCCTGCGGGCATTGTGGAAATGTCGGTACGCAGACCGCCCCACATTACCCATGCCACACCCGATTTTCTGGCTGAAGAAGTGCCCGTTGCCCTCGTTTACAACGGTATTTCGCACGTGGTGATGATGGCCTCACCCAAAGATCTCGAACTTTTCGCCATCGGTTTTTCCCTCTCAGAAGGCATCATTTCGCACCCGCAGGAGATCTACGGCATGGACGTGGTTCAGGCGTGTAACGGTCTTGAAGTGCAAATCGAACTCTCCAGCCGCCGCTTTATGGGGCTGAAAGAGCGCCGCCGCGCGCTGGCCGGGCGTACCGGGTGCGGTGTCTGTGGTGTTGAGCAGCTTAATGATATTGGCAAGCCCGTTGCGCCACTGCCGTTTACCCAGACCTTCAATCTGGCGCATCTCGACCGTGCGCTGGAAAATCTCAACGATGTTCAGCCCATCGGCCAACTGAGCGGCTGCACGCACGCGGCGGCGTGGGTATTGCCGTCAGGAGATATTGCTGGAGGGCATGAGGACGTGGGCCGCCACGTCGCGCTCGACAAGCTATTAGGCCGTCGTGCGGGGGAGAGCGATCTCTGGCAGCAGGGCGCGGCGCTTGTTTCCAGCCGCGCCAGCTATGAGATGGTGCAGAAGTCCGCGATGTGCGGCGTGGAAATTCTGTTTGCGGTGTCGGCGGCAACCACGCTGGCGGTGGAGGTGGCGGAGCGCTGCAATCTGACGCTGGTGGGGTTCTGCAAGCCGGGCAGGGCGACAATTTATACCCATCCGCAGCGGTTAATGGTTGATCAGTAATTTTGAACGATAATAGCAAATCCTTCCGCTTTTAGTTGTTCAGGATGAGGGCTAGTATTTATCTCATCAAGGCACGGTGCCTTACCTAAACAACTTAATGAAAGGGTTTATATCATGAAAAGCATCAAAACTTTTGTCGCTGTAATCGCTCTGGCTACTTCTTTCGGTTCTTTCGCTGCACAGACAGTGACCGCCTCTGCTTCCACCATTGATAGCGCAGAAGCGAAAATCGCGGCTCAGGCTCAGGAAGCGGGCGCGTCATCCTACAAAATTACCCAGGCGTTCACCGGTAACCGCGTACACATGACCGCTGAACTGAACAAATAATTTCGCCATACCGTCGAAAGAGCGCCCCTGGGGCGCTTTTTTAGTTTATACCCGCCAGACGCAGCAGCGCCGTCACCACCGCCGCCGCGACGATCACCACAATTAACGGCATTTTTCGCCATGCCAGGAACACCGCGAACCCCACGCCCAGCACGCGCGCCATGCCCGCAAAATGTTCCCCTTCATAAAACGTGGTCGCCAGCGCGACGGAGAACAGCAAAACGGTAGCCGCATCGGAAAGCAGCGCCTGCGATCGTTCAGAAAGCGCCAGCCGGTTGCCCAGCTTTGCCCCGCCGAGACGCATCAGGTAGGTTCCGGCAGAAAGAATGGCGATGCCGAGAATAAAAAACGTCATATTTCCCATTATTTTTTCCTCGCAGCGAGACCGAGTAACGAAAGCAGAACCGGTAAACCCACCGGGGCAAACGGCACGGCAGCCAGTGATAGCGCGGCACCGCTGCAGGCGCGGATCAGCGTGGTACGGTTTTTAAACGCGGGAACCACTAACGCCAGCAGGATCGCCGGAAACACCGCGTCCAGCCCGATGGTCTCCGGGTCCGGCAGCAGTTTACCGACCATGGCACCCAGCAGCGCCCCCACCGGCCAGATAATCGCCACGCCTAAACCGCACAGCCAGTAGGCCGCTTTACGCTGCTCGGGCGTTTTTTGCGACAGGCCAAACACCACGCTTTCATCGTTCATGATGTGACAGCCGAGATAGCTCAAACCCCGTTTGCCCACCAGTTCACGCACCGTCACGCCAAACGGCACATGGCGCGCGTTGACCAGCAAACCGGCGGCCGCTGCCGCCAGCGGGTTACCTCCGCTTGCCACAATGCCGATAAACATAAACTCGGATGCGCCCGCCAGCACCGTGAGGGAAAGCACAAACGGCACCCACAGCGGAAAACCGTAGGCCATCGCCAGGGAGCCGTAAGACATGCCGACCACGCCTACCGCGAGGCAGACCAAAATTATCGCTTTTATCGTGTCGCCTTTCAGGCAAGAGAGGGGATTCTTCATATCATTTTAGCCATATCGAACGTATTTCCATTATAATGAACGCATCAAAATCGTTTTACAAGATGAACGAATCGTTCGTTATAGAGAGACAGAGGCCGTTTTTATGACGCAGCCAATCAGCGTGATCGCCAAAAGTCTGGTGCGGGAACGCCTGCGAACCGGGCTGTCACTGGCGGAAATTGCCCGCCGTGCCGGGATCGCCAAATCTACGCTTTCTCAGCTGGAGTCTGGCAACGGCAATCCTAGCCTGGAAACGCTCTGGTCGCTTTGCGTGGCGCTGGATATCCCGTTTGCCCGGTTACTGGAGCCGCAGCAGCCCGTCACGCAGGTGATCCGCCGCGGCGAGGGCACCAAGGTGGTTGCCGGGCAGGCAAACTACGAGGCGATTTTGCTGGCGGCGTGTCCGCCGGGCGCGCGTCGTGATATCTATCTGCTGCTGACGCAGCCGGGCGCAGACCGTATTTCCCAGCCGCATCCGCCGGGGTCGGTTGAGCATATTATCGTGACCCAGGGGCGGGCGATGGTCGGCCTGATCGACGCGGCGGAAGAACTCGGCCCGGGCGATTACATTTGCTACCCTGCCGACCAGCCGCATATCTTTAAGGCGCTGGAGCCAGACACCCACGCCCTTCTGGTGGCGGAACAAAATTAACGAAGATACGGAAAATCATGTCGCTCAAAGCCATTGCTAAAGAACTGGGGCTGTCCGTCACTACCGTCAGCCGCGCCCTCAACGGGTATGACGATGTTTCTGCTGAGACGCGCGCCCGCGTGGAGGCGGAGGCCCAGCGCCGTGGTTACCGACCTAATACGTTTGCGCGCCGCCTGAAGATGGGCAAAATTGATGCCGTCGGCCTCGTTTTTCCCGTGCATCCTGTTCCGCTCAATAACAGCGTTTTTATGGACATGGTCGGCGAAATTAGCCACGAACTGGCGCGACATGAGATCGACCTGCTGCTCATCGCCGACGATGATCTGGCGGATAAGCACAGCTATATGCGCATGGTGCAAAGCCGCCGCGTGGATGCGCTGATTGTGGCCCACACGCTGGATCACGATCCGCGACTTGAACAGCTGCAGGCCGTCGGATTCCCTTTTCTGGCGCTTGGCCGCAGTCAGCTGCCGCAGCCGTACGCGTGGTTCGACTTCGACAACTATGCTGGCACGTACCAGGCCACCCGCTGGCTGATTGAGAAAGGCCATCAGCGCATCGCCCTGCTGGGCGAAAGCAATAATCAGGCATTTATCACCCAGCGGCGACAGGGCTACCTGGACGCGCTGCGGGAAGCCGGGCTCTCCAGCGAATGGCTGCGCGCTATGCCCCCTTCGCGCCGCGTGGGGTATGCCACCACGAAAGAACTTCTCTCCCTGCCGCAGCCCCCCACGGCCATCATTACCGACTGCAACACCCACGGCGACGGCGCGGCGATGGCGCTGGCGGAACTGGGCCGCCTGACAGGCGAGAACGCCGTTGCGCTGGTGGTTTATGACGGACTTCCGCAGGACAGCATCGTTGATGCTGACGTGGCGGCAGTGATCCAGTCCACTCGTCAGGGCGTCGGGAAACAGATTGCCGATATGGTGCGCCAGCTGATTAACGGCGACGACGTCGAACGGCTCCAGGTGCTCTGGCAGCCCGAATTCTTCCCGGGCCAGACGGCCTAAACCGCGTAAATTTCCAAACCCGATCACAGATCCGAAACGTTTTGGTTTGTATCCGAAACGTTTCGGATCAACACTCAAGGCATCCCGACGACAGGAGATGTCTGATGCAAGATGCCATTTTACGACTCGAAAGCACCACGGTTGACGTGGTGATAAAAACCCAACCGTTCGCCGAAATTCTCTACTGGGGGCCGCACCTTCAGCACTTTTCGCCGCAGAATGTCGCTACGCTGGCGCGGCCGGTGGCAAACGGCAGGCTGGATGTGGACTCCCCGGTGACGCTGATGGCCGAGCTGGGGCACGGGCTGTTTGGCTCGCCCGGTATTGAGGGGCATCGCCAGGGGCTGGACGGTTCCCCGGTGTTTAAAACCACGCAGGTGCAGCAGGACGTAAACACCCTGACGATAACCGCCGAAGATGAATGCGCGGGGCTGCGTCTGACCAGCGAGCTGACGCTGGAGGCTAGCGGCGTGCTGGTGGTGCGCCATGGGTTAACCAACCTGAAAGCGCTGGCGTGGCAGGTGGACCGATTCGCCGTCACGCTGCCGGTGGCCGAGCGCGCGCGGGAGGTAATGGCCTTTCACGGACGCTGGATCAGAGAATTTCAGCCGCACCGCGTCACGCTTGAACACGACAGCTTTATCATTGAAAACCGTCGGGGTAAAACGTCCCACGAACATTTCCCGGCGCTGATCGCCGGTACGCCATCGTTCAGCGAAATGCAGGGCGACGTCTGGGGCGTGCATCTGGGCTGGAGCGGCAACCACCGCCTGCGCGCCGAAGCGAAAACCGATGGTCGCCGTTATATACAGGCCGAAGCGCTCTACCTGCCGGGTGAAATGGCGATTGAAGAGGGCGAAACGCTCTGGACGCCGCGCCTGTATGCCAGTTATTCCCCGCACGGGCTGAACGGCATGAGCCAGCAGTTCCACCGCTATCTGCGCGACAGCATCATCCGCTTCCCGGAAAACAAACCGCGCCCGGTACACCTCAATACCTGGGAGGGGATCTACTTCAGCCACGATCCGGAGTACATCATGCGCATGGCCGACGAGGCCGCCGCGCTGGGCGTGGAGCGCTTTATCATTGACGACGGCTGGTTCAAAGGCCGCAACGACGACCATGCCGCGCTGGGCGACTGGTACCTGGATGAGAAAAAATACCCGAACGGCCTGACGCCGGTAATCAGTCACGTTAAACGGCTCGGCATGGAGTTTGGCATCTGGATCGAGCCGGAGATGATTAACCCGGATTCCGATCTGTATCGCGCGCATCCTGACTGGGTGCTGGCGCTGCCGGGCTACACGCAGGCGACCGGGCGGCACCAGCTGGTGCTCAATCTCAACATCCCGCAGGCCTTTGATTATCTCGTGGAGCGCATGAGCTGGCTGCTGGGCGAGCATGCGGTTGACTATGTGAAATGGGACATGAACCGCGAGCTGGTGCAGCCCGGGCACAACGGTAAAGCCGCCGCCGACGCGCAGACCCGCCAGTTTTACCACCTGCTGGATGTGCTGGGCGAGCGCTTCCCGCACATTGAGTTTGAATCCTGTTCCTCCGGAGGCGGGCGAATCGATTATGAAGTGCTGACCCGCAGCCACCGCTTCTGGGCGTCCGATAACAACGACGCGCTGGAGCGCAACACGATCCAGCGCGGCATGAGCTACTTCTTCCCGCCGGAGGTGATGGGGGCGCATATCGGTCATCATAAATGTCACGCCACCTTCCGCCAGCACAGCATCGCTTTCCGTGGGCTGACGGCGCTGTTTGGGCATATGGGGCTGGAGCTGGATCCGCTCACCGTCGATGCGCAGGAGCGTGAGGGCTATCGCCATTACGCCGCGCTGTATAAGCGGTGGCGCGAGGTGATTCATCACGGTACCCAGTGGCGCGTGGACATGCCGGATGCCACCACGCTGGCGCAGGGTATAGTGAGTGAAGACAAAGCGCAGGGGCTGTTTATGGTCAGCCAGCTCGCGATGCCGGATTACACCCTGATGATGCCGCTGCGCATGCCGGGGCTAGACGCCAGCGCACAGTACCGCATCACGCTGCAGGATCACCCGAACATTCAGATCACGGGCGAGGGCGGACACACCATGCGCAAGCTGCCGGCGTGGATGGAAGCCCCTCAAACGGCAAGCGGCGAATGGCTGATGCGGGCGGGTATTGCGCTGCCGATTCTGGATCCGGAAACCGCCATTCTGATTGGCGTAGAACGCGTGTAAAGGTGACGGGCCGGGCAACCGGCCCTCCGTTGAGGATAAAAATAATGAACACAACAACCTGTACCCACAAAGACAACCCCAATTTCTGGATCTTCGGGCTGTTCTTCTTTCTCTACTTCTTCATCATGGCCACCTGCTTTCCGTTCCTGCCAATCTGGCTGTCGGACATCATCGGTCTGAACAAAACCCATACCGGGATTGTCTTCTCCTGCATCTCGCTGTCGGCCATTGCCTTCCAGCCGGTGCTGGGTGTCATTTCGGACAAGCTGGGGCTGAAAAAACACCTGCTGTGGATCATCTCGGTGCTGCTGTTTCTGTTCGCGCCGTTTTTCCTGTACGTCTTCGCGCCACTGTTGAAAACCAATATCTGGCTGGGCGCGCTGAGCGGCGGGCTGTATATCGGCTTTGTTTTTTCAGCCGGATCCGGGGCCATTGAGGCCTACATTGAACGCGTGAGCCGCAACAGCCTCTTTGAATATGGTAAGGCGCGCATGTTTGGCTGCCTCGGCTGGGGGCTGTGCGCCTCAACGGGCGGCATCCTGTTCGGCATCGATCCGTCGTATGTTTTCTGGATGGGATCGGCGGCGGCACTTTTGCTGATGCTGTTGCTGGTGGTCGCGAAACCGAAGCCCAACCAGACGGCGCAGGTGATGAACGCCCTGGGCGCGAACCAGCCGCAGATCACCGCTAAAACCGTGTTCAACCTGTTCCGCCAGCGCAGAATGTGGATGTTCATCCTGTACGTGATTGGCGTGGCCTGCGTGTATGACGTTTTCGACCAGCAGTTTGCCACCTTCTTTAAAACCTTCTTCGCCACGCCGCAGGAAGGGACCCGTGCCTTTGGTTTTGCCACCACGGCGGGGGAGATTTGTAACGCCATCATCATGTTCTGCTCGCCGTGGATCATTAACCGCATCGGCGCGAAGAACACGTTGCTGATCGCCGGGGTGATTATGGCGACGCGCATTATCGGCTCGTCGTTTGCCACCACCGCCGTGGAGGTGATCGCCCTGAAGATGCTGCACGCGCTGGAGGTCCCGTTCCTGCTGGTGGGGGCATTCAAATACATTACCGGAGTGTTTGATACGCGCCTGTCGGCCACCATCTATCTGATTGGTTTTCAGTTTGCCAAACAGTCGGCAGCGATTTTCCTCTCCGCCTTTGCCGGAAATATGTATGACCGGATCGGCTTTCAGGAGACGTATCTGATGCTGGGCTGTTTCGTGCTGGCGATTACGGTGGTATCGGCGTTTACGCTGAGCAGCAGGCGGGAGATTGCTGCACGAAGTAACACGGTGGAGGCGAACCAGGCATAGGCGCTGTAAAACGACGAAACCCACCAGAGGTGGGTTTCATAAATCGCTTTGCCTATGGTGTACGCAACCAGAACCTATAAAAAGGGGAAGTAGACAGTACAGGCTTTCAGGACCAAATTCTAACGGTTGAAGGATCCACCGTCAACTGTATCTACAGGTCTATGGTATGCTTCGGCACATCGTTCTGGGAGCACGAATAAATGCCGCAAGCTACTAATTATAAACCGATTATTTCATTGATCTCATCAATACGTCTGGACGGATATCGCACAACGTTTCGTCCGAATAATGAATGCGAATTATACGGCATATACATCTGGTCTCAGCATGCAGCAGCGTCCATTTATCCTCTCCTCCAAAACCTTGAGATCTCTTTAAGAAACGCCGTCGACAGAGAAGCCAGGGTGAGATTTGGCGATATGTGGTGGGAAACGATTCACTGCACAAAAGACCGGGATGAGTGTCATTTCTATAAAAACATCGAAAAGGCTCAAGAGTGCCTTACCCGGGAATGGCGCAAAAAAGAGATGAGACGCAGGCGAGGAGCTTATGCTCAGGTGCAACCGGTCCCGGAATGGAGTCACGATCGTATTATTGCCTCAACGGATTTTAGTACCTGGCATTATGTTTTGAATAATGAGTTTAACGCTCCCGCGCCGCGAGATAACCACGGGTATTTATGGCCAAAATCATTGAGTAAAGTCTTTAAAAATTACGCCAGAATCAACACGAACCCGCAAAAAGTCAGAAAAACGCTGATCGATCTCATCTTTGAACTGAGAGAGTATCGCAACCGTATTTCCCATCACGAACCTATCTGGGTTAAAGCGCCAAACGTGAATGACGCAAGAACGGCGATTGATACGATAAGAGTCAAGATAAACAAAATTGAACTTATCATCGAAGCTCTTGATATTAATCTGCTTAAGGTGATGAAAAAGGTAGGGCTGTTTGAGAATGCCAGACGCGTTTGCTCACTAGACGAGCTCAATATCTATCGTTATACGAAACCGTTTTGTGCGTTATCGCCCGAGCAGATTGCCGTTATTGAACAGTACTGTCACGATGCGAAAGAGAGGAACGAAACCATCATCTGGGAGCATGATACGGTAGTTTATGGATTGAGAACCTTGCGCTAAAAGCAGGTGACGCGTGCGTTGCATCACCTGCTTTGCCGTTACGCTAAGTAAAACACCTCTTTCAGTTCCGAACTCACCGGGCTGTTATCTGGGTTCGACGGCATGACGTCAGCCATATATTTCCACCAGCGCTGGCACACGTCGGTATTCGCCACCGCGTTCCAGCGCTCCTCCGACTCAATCTCCACCGTCGCAAACAGCAGGTTGCGTTCTCTGTCGAGATAAATGGCGTAGTGGTGTGCGCCGTGGTCTTTCAACACCGCTGCAAGCTCGGGCCAAATCGGATTGTGGCGACGCGCGTACTCCTCGTGCGCGTCCGGGTTTATCTGCATCACAAACGCTTTGCGGATCATAATGCCTCCAGGTACAGCTCGCGGACCTCGTCGCGGCTGGCGGTGCGGGGGTTGCACGGCGCACACGGATCGGCGAGGGCTTTATCCAGCCAGCCTTCGATATCGGCTTTGGTGACGCCGAGCTGGCTGAAGCCTGACGGAATGCCGACGCGGGCGCTCAGGTCGCGAATCGCCTGAATGGCGGACATGCTTGCGGCTTCATCGCTCATCCCGCGGGTATCGACGCCCATTGCCTGCGCCACGCGGGCAAAACGCGCGACCGCGTTCGGGCGGTTAAAGTTTTCGATGATCGGCAGCAGGATGGCGTTGCACACGCCATGCGGCAGGTTGTGCGTTGCGCCCGGCTGGTGCGCCAGAGCATGTACCAGCCCCAGCCCGGCGCTGTTAAACGCCATACCCGCCAGGTACTGACCAAACGCCATCTGCTCGCGCGCTTCCAGGTTATGACCGTCGTCGACCGCTTTCGGCAGCCAGAGGTTAATCAGGCGAATCGCTTCCAGCGCGTTGGCATCGGTCAGCGGGTGCGCGCCAACGGACACGTAGGCTTCAATGGCGTGCGTTAACGCATCCATACCGGTCGCGGCGGTCACCGGGGCCGGAATATCAAGCATCACGCTGGCATCGTCCACGGCAATATCCGGGATGATGTTCGGGTCGATAATCACCTCTTTCACCTGACGAGCGGAGTCGATGATCACTGCGTTGCTGGTCATCTCTGCCGCGGTGCCTGCGGTAGTGTTGATGGCCACCAGCGGCACGCCCGCGTTTTTCACCTTGCCGACGCCGGAGTAATCGGTAGACGGGCCAGGATTAGCGGTGAGGATTTTAATCGCCTTGGCGGTATCAATCGGGCTGCCGCCGCCAAAGGCAATCACGTAATCACACTCCGCGTCCCGGTAAGCCGCAAATCCTTTTTGCACCAGCGCTTCCGTCGGGTTCGGAAACACCTCATCGAACAGGTGATATGACATTTGATGGGCGTCCAGCGCGGTAAACAGGCTGTCGAGCAGGCCCAGTTTCACCAGTTGGCCGTCGGTGACAACCAGCGCTTTGCCCCACTGCCTGGTCGCTACCAGGTTGACCATATCGCCGATTGCACCCGCGCCATGCAGGCTAATTTTGGGAAGTGCCAACATAAAGCTCATGATAATTCTCCTTAACTATCGCCTGTGGCGTTACGCGTATAAATCCAGGGCCGACTGCATCGGGGTAACGCCAAAACGTTTGCCCAGGGCGATCAGCTCTTCCCGGGTGATGGTCTGCTTCATGCCGCCCATGGAATAGACCTTCACCAGCACCTCCGCGGATTTCTCGGCGGTGTCGATCAGGCCAAAGGTTTCATCCAGAGTCGGACCGCTGCCGAAGACGCCGTGAAACGGCCACAGCACCAGGGCGTGCTTTTGCATATCCGTCGCGGTCGCCTGACCGATTTCATCGGTACCCGGCACCATCCACGGCAGAATGCCGACGCCGTCCGGGAAGACCACCAGGCATTCGGTACTGCCTTCCCACAGCTTGCGGGTAAAGAAATCAGAATTATTTTCCAGCACGTAGGTCAGGGCGATCAGGTTAGTGGCGTGGCAGTGCATGATGACGCGGTCTTTGCCGTCAGTCGCCTTGATGCGCTCGCAGTGGGAGAGGAAGTGCGCCGGCAGTTCAGAGGTCGGCACCGCGTCGTCCGTTAGTCCCCACAGAATGTGGTAGCCCGCGCCGTCGCTGTCTACCCTCACGACGCCGAGATTGGCTTCCGGGTCCAGTTGAACGTTACGGAAGAACTTCCCGGAACCGGTAACGATAAACGGCGTGTTGGCGAGCAGCGGCATCGGCTGGCTCAGGGCAATATAGCGCGGCTTCTGATGAAAATCGGCGGCGTACGGCTCGATGTCCGCATCGTCCAGGCGCAGCGTGAGGTTGCCGCCGTTGCGCTCGTCCCAGCCCTTCAGCCAGGCGTCGGAGGTGGCTTTGATCATGCCCTGGACGAACCAGGAGGTGGTGATGGTCTGCATACAGTGTTTCCTTTGAAAATGCCGGGTGGCGTTACGCTTACCCGGCCTGCTTTTACCTGTAGGCCCGGCAAGCAACGCGCCGCCGGGCGATATTTTTTACTGACGAGCGGCGAGCACGTCTTTTTCATACGCCCGCACGTTGTCCAGCCACTGGCTGCCCGCAGGCGCATCGTGACGCTGGCAGTACATCTCCCATACCGCCTGCCACGGCAGGGATTTTTGCTCCTCCAGGAGCGCCAGACGCGCGGTGTAGTCGCCGTTTTCTTCAAGCTGTTTCAGCGCAGCAGTCGGCTCCAGCAGGGCGCGCAGCAGCGCTTTCTTCATGTTGCGGGTGCCGATTACCCACGCCGCGATGCGGTTGATGGAGGCGTCAAAGAAGTCGAGGCCGATGTGCACGCGGTCAAACAGATCGTGACGGACGATCTCGCTGGCAATCGCCTGGGTTTCGTCGTCCAGCAGGACCACGTGGTCGCTGTCCCAGCGCACCGGACGGCTGACGTGCAGCAGCAGGCGCGGCACGTAGAGCATGGCGGCGGAGATTTTGTCGGAGATGACTTCCGTTGGGTGGAAGTGGCCAGCATCCAGGCACAGCGCGGTCTGGCGGCTGGTGGCGTAACCCATGTAGAACTCGTTTGAGCCCACGGTGTAGCTCTCTGCGCCAATGCCGAACAGCTTGCTCTCCACCGCGTCGATATGGTGCGCCGGATCCAGCTTCTCGCTGATGGCTTCATCCAGCGCGGCCAGCAGGCGCTGGCGTGGCGCCAGACGGTCAACGGTGATGTCCTTCATGCCATCCGGGATCCAGATATTCATCACCGACGGCGTGCCAAGCTGTTCGCCGAAATACGCCGAGACGCGGCGGCTGGCCTTCACGTGGTCGATCCAGAACTGTCGGATTTCGTCGTTGGCGTGTGCAAGGGTAAACCCGTCCGCGCTCAGCGGGTGCGAGAAGCAGGACGGGTTAAAATCCAGTCCCAGCCGGTTGGCCTTTGCCCACTCCACCCAGTTCTTAAAGTGTTCCGGTTTGATTTCGTTACGCGCGACCGGCGAGTCCGATTCGAGATAAATCGCGTGCAGGTTCAGGCGTTTTGGACCTGGGATGAGGCTCAGCGCCAGCTCCAGATCCGCACGCAGTTCGGTGGCGTTGCGCGCTTTGCCCGGGTAGTTACCCGTTGCCTGAATGCCACCCGTCAGGGAACCGCCCGGATTCTCGAAACCGGCGACGTCATCACCCTGCCAGCAGTGCATGGAGACGGGCAGACGGTCGAGCTGGCGCAGCGCCTCTTCGACATCCACGCCGACGGCGGCGAAACGCTGTTTAGCCAGGTCCCAGGCTTGTTCAAGTTGAGTGGTCATGCGCAAAGCTCCTTAGTCAGTCGTTTTTGCTGAAACTGCGCCCGGTAGCGGGCAATGTCATGGCAGGGATTGGGGGTGAAGGTGGTCAGGCTGTTATTCGCCGTCACCACCGAACGGAAATCGTCGACGTTTGATAGTTCGTCCAGCGTCATCAACTGAATGCCAATGTTGCCGAGCGTGGAAGCCTCTACGGGACCTGCCACCACGGTAATGCCGCAGGCATCGGCGCAGAGCTGGTTCAGCAGCTGGTTCTGGCAGCCGCCGCCCACGATGTGCAGCTGGCTGAACGGTTTACCGCGAAGGCTCGCCAGCTCGCTCAGGATGTCGGCATAGAGCAGGGCGAGGCTGTCAAAAATACAGCGCGAAAGCTCGGCGGGGCGGGAAGGTACCGGCTGCCCCGCGTCAAAACAGGCGGCCTGGATCTCAGCGCTCATGTGCACCGGGTTAATAAAGCGGTCGTCGTTCGGGTTAATCAGGAAGGTGCAGGCCTTCAGCTTTTCGGTTTCCGCGATAAGCGTGGGCAGGTCGGTGACGTTCTGCTCTTTCAGCACCCGCTGGAGCAGCCACAGGCCCATGATGTTCTTCAGCACGCGGTAGCGTCCTTCGGCACCGCCTTCGTTGGTGATATTGGCGGCCAGCGCGGCGTCGCTGGTGTAAGGCGTTTTGCTCTCAAAACCCATCAGCGACCAGGTACCGGAGGAGAGATAGGCCGCGTCTTTGCTGGCGAGCGGCGAGGCAATGACCGCGCTTGCGGTGTCGTGACTGGCGACGGCGACAACGGGAATTTCATTCCCCTGCGGGCAAATCCACTGGCCGATGACATTGCCTGGATGGGTTGGCGCGCCGAACCAGGACGGCGAGGCGCCCGTCCATGCCAGCAGGTGTTCATCCCAGTTATCGGTGTTGATATTGACCAGCTGCGTGGTGGTGGCGTTGGTGTATTCCCAGTTCATGTTGCCGGTCAGACGATAGCTTAAGTAATCCGGGATCAGCAGCGCATGCGCCACCTTTTCAACCAGCTCTGGCTGTTGCTCCACCAGCGCGCGCAGCTGGTACAGCGTGTTAAACGGCAGAAACTGAATGCCGCTGCGACCATAGATATTCTCTTTGCCAAGCTGCGCGATGGCGTGCGCCATCAGCCCATCGGTGCGGCTGTCTCGGTAGGAGACGGGCAGGCCAACGCGTTCGCCGTGACTGTCCAGCAGCACGTAATCCACGCCCCAGGTATCAATGCCGATACTGTCGATGCGGATACCGTTTTCGCAGACGTTGTGAAGTCCGGTGCGGATCTCCGCCTCCAGCGCATCAATATCCCAGGTCACAAAACCGACCTGTTTTTGCAGACAATTGGCGAAACGGTGCATTTCGCGAAGCGTAAGGGTGTGCTGGTCACAGTCCCAGGTGGCGAGCATTACACGGCCGCTGGATGCGCCTAAATCGACAGCCACACAATGGCGAAAAGTCATGGTCGGGTCCTTTCTTAAGTCATTAGCGATGAGTGTAAGAAAGGGAAGAAATAGCCACCTTCTCGCCACTGACAGCCCAAATCTCGCGCTGGCAAGAAAGCAAAGGTGAACGTGAGGGAGTTCACAGTTTCCAGTAATGACGGGGTTTGCAGGCAGTGTGACGCTGACCGCATTTCCCGATCTTTCCGCCTGTTTCTTGAAAAACCGGCAGCTTTTGCGCGGTTTACTGTCAAAAATTTAAGGTGAGCGTGGAGGGCCTTAATTACTATTTTGAGAACTTTTCTCATTGGTGGGGGCCGTTATGACCGTACTGCACAGCGTCGATTTTTTTCCTTCGGGAGCTTCTGCGGTCGCGATTGAGCCACGGCTTCCCCAGGCTGCGTTCCCGGAGCATCATCATGATTTTCATGAGATTGTGATTGTTGAGCACGGAACGGGCATCCACGTGTTCAACGGTCAGCCGTATACCATCAGCGGCGGTACGGTGTGCTTCGTGCGCGACCACGACAGGCACCTGTATGAACATACCGACAACCTGTGTCTGACCAACGTTCTTTATCGTTCCCCGGATGCGTTCCAGTTTCTCTCCGGGTTGAATCAGCTGTTGCCGCAGGAGAAGGACGGCCACTACCCGTCGCACTGGCGGGTGAATCAATCCACGTTACAGCAGGTGCGTCAGCTGGTGAGCAAGATGGAGCAGAGCGAGGACGGGCAGGAGACGCACGCGATTGCCACCCGCGAGCTGCTGTTTATGCAGCTGTTGGTGCTGCTGCGCCGAAGCAGCCTGGTGGAAGGGATGGAAAATAATGACGCACGGCTGAACCAGCTCATGGCCTGGCTGGAAGATCATTTTGCTGAAGATGTCTGCTGGGAAACGCTGGCGGACGACTTTTCGCTCTCGCTGCGCACGCTGCATCGTCAGCTCAAGCAGCATACCGGGCTCACGCCGCAGCGTTACCTTAACCGTCTGCGCCTGATTAAAGCGCGTCACCTTTTACGGCATACCGACGAAAGCGTTACAGAAATTGCTTATCGCTGCGGTTTCGGCGACAGTAACCACTTTTCGACGCTATTTCGCCGGGAATTTAGCTGGTCGCCGCGCGATATTCGTCAGGGGAAAGACGCGTTGCTTCAGTAACGCGAGGGCAGTCACCGTTTTCTGGCCGCAGAAAAGCTAATAATGCTCGGTTATTCGCCGTAGAGGTTGTGGTGTGGCCGCTCAGTTAATTCTTCGCAAAGATGATTTTTTTGCCTCCGCGAGTCAGGCCGTCGCGGTGGCCGACCGTTACCCGCAAAATGTCTTTGCCGAGCACACCCATGAGTTCTGCGAGCTGGTGCTGGTGTGGCGCGGCAACGGCCTGCACGTCCTCAACGACCGGCCCTACCGCATCACGCGCGGGGATCTGTTTTACATTCGCGCCGAAGACAAACACGCCTACGCCTCGGTTAACGATCTGGTGTTGCAGAACGTCATCTACTGCCCTGACAGGCTTAAACTGAATGTCGACTGGGCGAGCAACATTCCGGGCATTCTGAATGCCGGAGGCGAACCGCACTGGCGCTTAAGCAGCAGCGGCATGGCTCAGGTGCGCCAGACGATTTCCCAGCTGGAGCAGGAGAGCCAGAAGGGCGACCCGGTGGCAAACCAGATGTCGGAGCTGCTATTCGCTCAGCTGGTGATGACCCTGAAGCGCCATCGTTACGCCACGGATAATCCTTCCGCCACCACGCAGGAAGCGCTGCTGGATAAGCTGATTGCCCGGCTTGCGGGCAGCCTGAATAAAAGCTTTGTGCTGGAAAAATTCTGCGAGCAGGAGCAGTGCAGCGAGCGCGCGCTGCGCCAGCAGTTCCGCACCCAGACGGGAATGACGATAAACCATTATCTGCGCCAGCTGCGCATCTGCCACGCTCAGTATCTGTTACAGCATACGGAGCTGATGGTCAGTGAAGTGGCGATGCGCTGCGGCTTTGAGGACAGTAATTACTTTTCGGTGGTGTTTAACCGTGAGGTGGGGATGACGCCGGTTCAGTGGCGTCATCGCAGTCGAAAAGCAGCGTAATCAGTTCGCCATGCCGAGGCCGACGATATTGGCCGCAATGATAATCACCACGCAGCCCAGGCTCAGTACGCCAACCGGACGACGTCCGGCGTTGTTCCACTCCTTCAGCACCAGCCCAACCAGCCCGCCGCAAAGCACGTAGAAGCTCATGTGCAGCATCCAGCTTATGTAGTCGTACTGCGGCGGAATGCTGGCGTGGCCCCAGGCGTAGAAGAAGAACTGCAGATACCACATCAGGCCGCCGAGCGCGGAGAGCAGAATGTTGGTAAGGATCAGCGGTTTTGCCAGCGAGAAGTCGGATTTTAGCGACAGGTTCTTCACTTTTGCCAGACGAATGAAGCAGAAACCGAGGTTTACCAGCGCGCCGCCGCCCATGATCACCACGTAGCTTGGCAGGGCAACATACAGCGGGTCAACGCCCAGCGCCGCAGCGGCGTCGTGCATCGGTTTGGCGGCGTTCATGGCGAACGACATGCCCGCCGAGAAGACCCCGCACATCACCGCCAGCAGCAGCCCTTTCTTCAGGTTGAACTCTTCGGCCCTGATGCCCATCTTGCGTTCTTTTAGCTGGCCTGCGCGGGTAACGATTCCCACGCCGATCACCGCCACCAGCACGCCCAGCAGCGTCATCCGGCCGCCCTGGGTGTTGATCAGCACGCCGAAATGGTCGTTAAGGATTGGCGTCATCAGCGTGCCGACGATCAGCGTAATGCCAATCGCGATGCCGATACCCATCGACATCCCGAGGTAGCGCATGGTCAGGCCGTAGTTGATGTTGCCGATGCCCCACATCGCGCCGAACAGGAATACCGGTAGCAGAGTGGAGGCGTTGAAGGAGGAGAAGTAGCCCCAGAAATCGGGCAGCAGCATGGCGCTGATTGTCCACGGCAAAATCAGCCAGGAGACCGTACCCCCAACGGACCACATGGTTTCCCACGACCAGCCTTTCACCTTTTTGAACGGGGCATAGAAACAGGCTGCACTGGCTGCGCCTATTAAATGCCAGAAGATACCCATCGTAATCGCATGATTCATTTTTACGTCCTCATCGTTTTTATAGCCGGAGGCTTCCCCCCGACTTGATGAGTGTAAAAATTAGGCTGTTCAGGAACCTTCAGAAGGTTGCCGCACTTTTGTTTTGAATGGCAATCAGCACGTTAAGCGCGTGAGCAGACTCACAATTCTTTTATTTCTCAAAAACCGAATAACCATATAAAAACTACGGCATTGATAATCATTTTCAATATCATTTAATTAACTATAATGAACCAACTGCTTACGCGGCATTAACAGCTGTGCCGCCCGACAATAATGGAGAGGATTATGAGTTATACACTGCCATCCCTGCCGTATGCCTACGACGCACTGGAACCGCATTTCGACAAGCAGACGATGGAAATCCATCACACTAAACACCACCAGACCTACGTGAACAACGCGAACGCGGCGCTGGAAAGCCTGCCAGAGTTCGCTAATCTGCCTGTTGAAGAGCTGATCACCAAGCTGGACCAGCTGCCAGCAGACAAGAAAACCGTACTGCGTAACAACGCGGGCGGTCACGCTAACCACAGCCTGTTCTGGAAAGGCCTGAAAACCGGCACCACCCTGCAGGGCGACCTGAAAGCGGCTATCGAGCGCGACTTCGGTTCCGTAGACAACTTCAAAGCGGAATTCGAAAAAGCCGCTGCAACCCGCTTCGGCTCTGGCTGGGCGTGGCTGGTTCTGAAAGGCGACAAGCTGGCAGTGGTTTCTACTGCTAACCAGGACTCCCCGCTGATGGGTGAAGCGATCTCTGGCGCATCCGGTTTCCCAATCCTGGGTCTGGACGTGTGGGAACACGCTTACTACCTGAAGTTCCAGAACCGTCGCCCTGACTACATCAAAGCGTTCTGGGATGTCGTGAACTGGGACGAAGCAGCAGCGCGTTTCGCCGCTAAAAAATAAGGTTGCATTGACGCCTGTGAGAAGCGAGTCTGATGACTCGCTTTTTTTGTATCTGCGTAATGGAGGCAGCGATGCATTACCCGGTGAACGTGTTTACAGGCAAGGTAAGGGAGTACGACGGCAGCCGCCCGAGCGCCATCGCCAAAGTGCAGGTCGACGGTGAGCTTTCGCTGACCGAGCTCGGGCTTGTGGGCGACCAGCAGGCCGAAAAAAAAATCCACGGCGGGCCCGATCGCGCGCTGTGCCACTATCCGCGCGAGCACTATCAGCACTGGAAAACCGAATTTCCTGAGCAGGCGGACCTCTTCGTCGCGCCCGCGTTTGGCGAAAATCTTTCAACGGAAGGGCTGACGGAAAAGAACGTCTTTATTGGCGATATTTACCGCTGGGGCGATGCTCTGATTCAGGTGACGCAGCCACGCTCGCCGTGCTTTAAGCTCAACTACCATTTCGGGATTCAGGATATGTCGGCCCAGCTGCAAAACGCGGGCAAAACCGGCTGGCTGTATCGCGTTGTGCAGGCGGGACAGGTTTCGGCGGACGCGCCGCTTGAGCTCGCGTCGCGCGTGAGTGAGGTGTCGGTGTACGAGGCCTGCGCGATTGCCTGGCATATGCCTTTTGACGATGAACAGTATCATCGCCTGCTGTCGGCGGCGGGGTTGTCTACCAGTTGGACGAGAACGATGCAGAAGCGGCGTATAAGCGGGAAGATCGAGAGTAGTTCGCGGAGATTGTGGGGGAAATAGGTTCCGTAGAAAGTAGGCCGGGTAAGGCGAAGCCGCCACCCGGCACATACCGTTACGAACGCTTATACAGCGGCAGCCACAGCGTTAACCGCAGCCCGCCCAGCGGGCTGTCGTCGGCTTTCACCCAGCCGCGGTGCTGCTGCATGGCGGTTTCTACAATCGCCAGACCCAGCCCCGTGCCGCCGGACTCACGGTCGCGCGCTTCGTCGGTGCGGTAGAACGGACGGAAAATCTGCTCGCGATCTTCCGGGCTGACGCCTGGACCATCGTCATCGACAATGACGGTGATCCCGTCTTTATCCACCGAAAACGCCACTTCAATCTTCGTGTGCGAGTAGCGCAGGGCGTTACGCACGATATTCTCCAGCGCGCTTTCCAGCGCGTTAGGGTTACCGTACAGCGGCCACGGGCCCGGCGGGAAGTTGACGGTGAACGATTTCCCCATCTGCTCCGCTTCGAAGGCCGCGTTATCCAGCACCTCGTGCCACAGGTGATTGGCTTTCACCGTTTCGCTCACCAGCGCGTTTTTCTGCTGGTTGCGCGACATCACCAGCAGATCGTTAATCATGCTGTCCAGACGATGCGCTTCCGTTTCAATACGCTCCAGCTCTTTGCTCTCCCCGCTGCGGCGACGCAGCAGGGCGGTGCCCAGCTGTAAGCGCGTGAGCGGGGTGCGCAGCTCGTGTGAGATGTCCGACAGCAGGCGTTGCTGGGCCGTCATCATTCGATCAAGCGCGCTCACCATCTGGTTAAAACTGGTGCCGGCGGCCAGGAACTCCTGCGGCCCGGATTCCAGCTCCGGATGCTGCCTGAGGTTGCCTTGTGCCACTTCGTCCGCCGCATTTTTCAGCTTACGCGCCGGTTTCGCCAGGCTCCACGCCAGCCATAACAGCAGCGGGGAACTGACCAGCATCGTGACGATCAGCAGCAGAAGCGGACGGTCAAACAGCAGGTTGATGAAGTCGGACTGGGAACTGCTCGCAGGGCGAATCAGGTAGAGCTGGTAGTTATCTTCCCCATCCCGTACCGAGAAAGGGCCGACCATCTCTACCCGACCATATTTCTTTTTCTGTGGGTGATCGGCGTTATCCGCCTGGCCAATAAAGTTGCGGATGATCTGCATTTCATTGCGATCGGCGCCAATCACGCGGCCTTCGCTGGTAACCAGCAAAAGACGTTGTCCTGGCGGCGCCCACTTGTCGATAGCGCGAAACAGCCTGCGCCACCACATTAAATCGTTCGGCGGATCGTTTGCCAGCTCCGCTTCCACGTGCTGCTCGATCATCACGCCCTGACGTTGCTCGCTGTCGAGCAGCTCCGTCATCTGGCGTGAGTCGAGTTTTGGCAACATCAAAACGAGCATTAAAACCAGTGCCAGCGTCAGCCAGAAGATGGCGAAGATGCGGGCGGTTAAGCTGCCTATCATGAAGCAGAAACCATCAGATAACCGCGACCACGCAGGGTTTTAAACCATGGGTGACCGTCTTTACGCTCCGGCAGCTTGCGGCGCAGGTTAGAGATGTGCATGTCGATGGCGCGGTCAAACGGCGTGAGGCGTTTGCCCAGCACTTCCTGGCTTAAATGTTCACGCGATACCACCTGGCCAAGATGTTGCGCCAGTAGATACAGCAGTGTGAACTCGGTGCCAGTAAGCTCCAGCGTCTGGCCGTCGAAGCTTGCTTCCTGACGGCCCGGGTTCAGGCTCAGGGAGTCCACTTCCAGCGTTGGCGAGCTGTTGTCGGTATTCTGCTGCTGCTCGCTCCAGTGGGAACGACGCAGGATCGCGCGAATACGGGCCACCAGTTCACGGTCGTTGAACGGCTTCGGTAAATAGTCATCCGCACCTAGCTCAAGGCCGAGAACGCGGTCAAGCTCGCTGCCGCGGGCGGTCAGCATGATAACGGGGGTCTGGTGTGTCTGGCGAAGCTCTTTCAGCGTATCAATACCGTTTTTCTTTGGCATCATTACGTCGAGCAAAAGTAGATCGATGCTGTCGTCAAGGAGACTCAGCGCCTGCTCGCCATCATGGGCAACCAGGACGTTGAAACCTTCCATGTCGAGCAACTCCTTTAAAAGGGATGTGAGCTCTCGGTCATCGTCAACTAACAGGATTTTATTCATTGTTTAAATACCTCCGAGGCAGAAATTACGACATCAAGGCTATCTAATCCATGACTTTACGTTGTTTTACACCCCCTGACGCATGTTTGCAGCCTGAATCGTAGACTGTCTCTCGTTGAATCGCGACACGAAAGATTTTGGGAGCAAGTGATGCGCAAAGTTACCGCTGCCGTCATGGCCTCAACGCTGGCGTTCAGTGCGTTTAGCCAGGCTGCTGTAGCTATCATCGGCGATAACGGTTCCTCGCAAGAGGGCGCAACGCAGCACAGCAGCCAAAGCCATATGTTTGACGGCATAAGTTTAACCGAACATCAGCGTCAACAGATGCGAGATCTGATGCAGAGGGCACGACACGACCAGCCCCCTGTTAATGTTAGCGAAATGGAGACAATGCATCGCCTTGTCACCGCAGAAAATTTTGACGAAAGCGCTGTTCGCGCTCAGGCCGAAAAAATGGCACAGGAACAGGTTGCCCGCCAGGTAGAAATGGCGAAGGTCCGCAACCAGATGTTCCACCTGCTAACGCCCGAGCAGCAAGCGGTTTTGAATGCCAAACATCAGCAGCGTATGGACCAGCTGCGTGAGGTTGCACGGATGCAGCGAAGCTCAGAAGCGACGTTTTTCAGTAGCAATAGCAGTACCCGTAGTAACCAGTAAACCCTGTTTTCCTTGCCATAGACACCATCCCTGTCTTCCCCCACATGATGTGGGGGTTTTTTTTGCCCCGCATTCTGATTTGTTAACCGTTTATTCATCCTTTGCCTCCCCATGCTTCCGTTATACTAGCGGCATGACATGACAGGAGCGTTTATGAATCAATCCTATGGAAGGCTGGTAAGCCGGGCTGCCATTGCGGCGACCGTCATGGCCTCTGGCCTGCTGCTGATCAAAATCTTTGCCTGGTGGTATACCGGCTCGGTCAGTATTCTGGCGGCGCTGGTGGATTCACTGGTCGATATCGCCGCCTCGCTGACCAATCTTCTGGTGGTGCGCTACTCGCTGCAGCCGGCGGATGAAGAGCACACGTTTGGGCACGGTAAGGCGGAATCGCTCGCGGCGCTGGCGCAAAGTATGTTCATTTCTGGCTCTGCACTGTTCCTGTTTTTGACCGGTATTCAGCATTTGGTTTCGCCTTCACCGATGAACAATCCCGGTGTCGGCGTGGTCGTCACGGTCATTGCACTTATAAGCACACTTGTTCTGGTTACGTTCCAGCGCTGGGTCGTTCGCAAAACGCAAAGTCAGGCCGTACGGGCGGATATGCTTCATTATCAATCTGATGTTATGATGAATGGGGCTATTCTTATTGCGCTCGGTCTGGCCTGGTATGGCTGGCATCGGGCCGATGCGTTGTTTGCGTTAGGGATTGGTATCTATATTTTATATAGCGCCCTGCGGATGGGGTATGACGCGGTGCAATCACTGCTCGATCGCGCTCTTCCGGACTCAGAACGTAACGAAATTTTTTCTATCGTGACCTCCTGGCCCGGCGTCAGCGGTGCACACGATCTTCGAACGCGGCAGTCAGGGCCGACCCGCTTTATTCAGATTCATATTGAAATGGAAGACAACCTGCCACTGGTACAGGCTCACGTTATTGCTGAGCAGGTCGAGCAGGCGATTTTGCAGCGTTTTCCTGGTTCAGACGTCATCATTCACCAGGATCCCTGCTCGGTTGTACCCGGACATGTTGGGCTTTCGTAATTCGTTGTAAAAAAGTGAGCCAGGCCAGCATTTTGTGTATAAATTACCGCCATTTGGTCTGACCTGAATCAATTCAGCCAGAAGGGATTGATATACTATTTGCAGTATTCGTTGGTCGATAAGTTTCTTCCGGCAACAGATTTCAATTTTGCATTCCTAAGTTCAGAGGTAGTCATGATTAAGAAAATCGGTGTGTTGACAAGCGGCGGTGATGCGCCGGGCATGAACGCGGCAATTCGTGGGGTTGTCCGTGCAGCGCTGACGGAAGGTCTGGAAGTTTTTGGTATCTATGATGGTTACCTGGGTCTGTATGAAGACCGTATGGTTCAGCTCGACCGCTACAGCGTGTCTGACATGATCAACCGTGGCGGTACCTTCCTTGGGTCTGCGCGCTTCCCGGAATTCCGTGACGAACACATCCGCGAAGTGGCTATCGAGAACATGAAAAAGCGTGGTCTGGACGCGCTGGTCGTTATCGGCGGTGACGGCTCGTACATGGGTGCAAAACGTCTGACCGAAATGGGCTTCCCGTGCATCGGCCTGCCGGGCACCATCGACAACGACATCAAAGGCACTGACTACACCATCGGTTACTTCACCGCGCTGGGCACCGTTGTGGAAGCCATTGACCGCCTGCGTGACACCTCTTCTTCTCACCAGCGTATCTCTATCGTTGAAGTGATGGGCCGTTACTGCGGTGACCTGACCCTGGCAGCGGCTATCGCCGGTGGTTGTGAGTTTGTGGTGGTTCCTGAAGTGGAATTCAGCCGCGAAGATCTGGTTGCTGAAATCAAAGCCGGTATCGCGAAAGGTAAGAAACACGCGATTGTGGCTATCACCGAGCACATCTGTGACGTTGACGAGCTGGCGAAGTACATCGAAACCGAAACCAAACGCGAAACCCGCGCGACCGTTCTGGGTCACATCCAGCGCGGCGGTTCCCCTGGCCCGTACGACCGTATTCTGGCGTCCCGTATGGGCGCGTACGCTATCGAGCTGCTGCTGCAGGGCCACGGTGGCCGCTGCGTCGGTATTCAGAACGAACAGCTGGTTCACCATGACATCATCGACGCGATTGAAAACATGAAGCGTCCGTTCAAAGGTGACTGGCTGGACTGCGCGAAAAAACTGTACTGATCCTTCGAGCCCTCTTCTTTCTGAAGAGGGCTTTTATTCCTCCACGTTATAGCCAATCTTTTTTTATTCTTTAATCATCGATTCGCTTTCTGGCACGCTGCATTCATCAAAACACTACACAAGAGAGCTGGGCGATGAATAAATGGGGCGTGGGGTTAACATTATTGCTGGCATCGACCAGCGTGCTGGCAAAGGACATTCAACTTCTCAATGTGTCGTACGACCCGACGCGTGAGCTGTACGATCAATACAACAAAGCCTTCGCGGCGCACTGGAAGCAGGAAACCGGCGACAATGTGGTGATTCGCCAGTCGCACGGTGGCTCTGGTAAGCAGGCGACATCTGTGATTAACGGTATTGAAGCCGACGTGGTTACCCTGGCGCTGGCCTATGATGTCGACGCTATCGCCGAGCGTGGCCGTATCGACAAAAACTGGATCAAACGCCTGCCAGACAACTCCGCGCCATACACCTCGACCATCGTCTTCCTGGTGCGTAAAGGCAACCCGAAACAGATTAAGGACTGGAACGACCTGATCAAACCGGGCGTTTCTGTGATTACCCCGAACCCGAAAAGCTCCGGCGGGGCACGCTGGAACTACCTGGCGGCCTGGGGCTACGCGCTGCACCACAACAACGGTGACCAGGCTAAAGCACAGGAGTTCGTCAAATCCCTGTACAAAAACGTTGAAGTGCTGGACTCCGGCGCGCGCGGTGCCACTAACACCTTCGTCGAGCGCGGAATTGGCGACGTGCTTATTGCCTGGGAAAACGAAGCCCTGCTGGCGACCCACGAACTGGGTAAAGACAAGTTTGAGATCGTGACTCCGAGCGAATCTATCCTCGCCGAGCCGACCGTTTCCGTGGTCGATAAGGTCGTTGATAAGAAAGGCACCAAAGCGGTGGCGGAAGCCTACCTGAAGTATCTCTACTCGCCGGAAGGCCAGGAAATCGCGGCGAAGAACTTCTATCGTCCACGCGATGCGGCTGTCGCGAAGAAATACGACAGCGAATTCCCGAAACTGAAGCTCTTCACCATTGATGATGTGTTCGGCGGCTGGACGAAAGCGCAGAAAGAGCACTTCTCTAATGGCGGCACCTTCGACCAGATTAGCCAGCGTTAACGGTTAGCAAACGACACGGCGACCCGGTGTGAGAAATCCACCGGGTTTTTTATTTGGTCATCATTTTGCGTTACTCTTTTGCCTCTATTGAAAACAGGGAACGCGTTGTGAAAAAAATTATCTTACTGATCCTGATTGTCATCGCCCTTGCCGCAGGCGGCGTGTACTGGATAAAAGCGGGTAATCCGAATGCGTTGCGCCATATCGTCCTCGACCAGTGTCTGCCTAATCAGCTGCAACACCGTAACCCGGCACCCTGCGCGCAGGTGAAGCCTGACGCGGGCTATGTGGTATTCAAGGACCGCAACGGGCCGCTGCAGTATCTGCTGATGCCAACGTATCACATCAACGGCACCGAAAGCCCGCTCCTGACCGAGCCTCATACACCAAACTTCTTCTGGCTGGCGTGGCAGTCGCGCAGCTTTATGACCCTGAAGCGTGGCTCTGAAGTGCCGGACAGCGCTATTTCGCTGACGATTAACTCACCGACCGGACGCACACAAAACCATTTCCATATCCATATCTCCTGCCTGCGCCCGGACGTGCGCGAGAAGCTCAACGCGGCGCAGGGAGACATCAGCACCCAGTGGCTACCCTTCCCGGGCGGGCTGGAAGGACATGAGTACCTCGCACGCCGGGTGACGGAGAATGAACTGGTCCAGCGCAGTCCGTTTTTGATGCTGGCGGAAGAGCTGCCGGAGGCGCGCGACCATATGGGACGCTTCGCGCTGGCGATGGCGCAGCAGTCGGATGGTTCGTTTGTTTTGCTGGCGACCGAGCGTAACCTGCTCATGCTTAACCGCGCGTCGGCAGAGGAATTGCAGGATCATCAATGCGCTATCCTGAAGTAACCCCACTATAAATCGCGTTTACTCAGGCTGCCTGTCACCGTAGACTTGCTGAAAAAATCTACAGGAGACAGGTATGTCGCTCTGGTTAACGCATCCTCTGCTGCTGCCCTCGCTGATCGTCGGCGTCACCATCGTGCTGTGGGCGACGTCGCTGTTGCCGGAATTTATCACCGCGCTGCTGTTTTTCACGGCGGCGATGACCGCCAGAATCGCCCCGCCGGAGGTGATTTTTGGCGGTTTTGCCTCTTCGGCTTTCTGGCTGGTCTTCAGCGGCTTTGTGCTCGGCGTGGCGATCCGTAAAACCGGCCTGGCGGACAGGGCCGCCCGGGCGCTGTCGGCAAAGCTCACTGACTCCTGGATGCTGATGGTGGCGAGCGTGGTATTGCTCAGCTACGCGCTGGCGTTTGTGATGCCGTCAAACATGGGGCGTATTGCGCTGCTGATGCCCATTGTCGCGGCGATGGCGAAACGCGCCGGTATCGCCGACGGCTCCCGCGCCTGGTTCGGCCTTGCGCTGGCAGTCGGCTTCGGTACCTTCCAGCTCTCGGCCACCATTCTGCCCGCCAACGTGCCTAACCTGGTCATGAGCGGCGCGGCGGAAGGCTCGTACGGCCTTCACCTGAACTATGTCCCGTATCTGCTGCTGCACACGCCGGTGCTCGGTATTCTCAAAGGCCTGATTCTGATTGGCATCATCTGCTGGCTGTTCCCCGGCAGCCCGAAACCGGCGAAGGATTTCACGCTGTCTGAACCGATGGGGCGTGACGAAAAACGACTCGCCTGGCTGCTGGTGGTGGTGCTGATGATGTGGGTGACGGAGAGCTGGCACGGCGTGGGGCCGGCGTGGACGGGGCTGGCGGCCTCGATTATCGTCATGCTGCCGCGCATTGGTTTTATCACCGGCGAGGAGTTCTCGGCGGGGGTAAATATGCGCACCTGCATTTACGTTGCGGGTATTCTCGGGCTGGCGATCGTCGTGACGCAAACGGGTATCGGAGCGGCCGTAGGCGAGGCGCTGCTGCGCATAATGCCGCTGGATGCGGACAAACCGTTCACCAGCTTCCTGGCGCTAACCGGAATTACTACGGCACTCAATTTCATTATGACTGCCAACGGCGTTCCGGCGCTGTACACCACGCTGGCGCAGAGCTTCTCGGATGCGACCGGTTTCCCGCTGCTGTCGGTGATCATGATTCAGGTGCTGGGCTATTCCACGCCGCTGCTGCCGTATCAGGCGTCGCCGATTGTGGTGGCGATGGGGCTAGGAAAGGTGCCTGCAAGGGCGGGGATGTTGCTCTGCCTGGCGCTGGCGATTGCGACGTATCTGGTGCTGCTGCCGCTGGATTATCTGTGGTTTAGCGTGTTAGGGCGTTTGTAGCGGCGGGTAAGCGCAAGCGCCACCCGCCACAAAGGCCATTACGCCTGTTTAGCCGCTTCTGCCGCTTTAACGATCACCGCGAAAGCGTCCGCTTTCAGGGATGCACCGCCAACCAGCGCGCCATCGATATCTGGCTGGGTGAACAGCTCAGCAGCGTTGGAGGCGTTTACGGAGCCGCCGTACTGGATGATCACTTGCTCAGCCACTTTCGCGTCGGCTTTAGCAATGTGGTCACGGATGAATTTGTGAACTGCCTGAGCCTGCGCAGGGGTAGCAGATTTGCCGGTACCGATCGCCCAGACTGGCTCGTAAGCGATAACCGCGCCTTCGAACGCTGCCGCGCCCTGCGTTTTCAGCACGGCGTCGATCTGACGTGCACACACTTCTTCGGTTTTGCCCGCTTCGTTTTCCGCTTCGGTTTCACCGATGCACAGAACCGGGATCAGACCCTGCTCTTTCAGTACGGCAAATTTCTTCGCGATGAACTCGTCAGATTCTTTGTGGTAGGTGCGACGCTCGGAGTGGCCGATGATGATGTATTTCGCGCCGATATCTTTCAGCATTTCAGCGGAAGTTTCACCGGTGAACGCGCCAGACAGGTTAACGTCAACGTTCTGCGCGCCCAGCACGATGTGGCTGCCGTCAGCGGCACGTTTAGCCAGATCCAGGTACATATCCGGCGGAGCGATAGCAACCGCGCAGCCGGTCACGCCAGCCAGCTCTTTACGCAGGTTTGCAACCAGTTCGTTTACCATGTGGCGGCTGCCGTTCAGTTTCCAGTTACCCATCACTAAAGGATGTCGCATTTCAATTCTCCACGCTAAATAAGCGAATTAAGGAATATGGCCGCCCTGTCGGGCAGCATGGTCTGTGAATCAGTATAGAGATTTTCCCTCGAAAGGCTTTGCTTTTTGTCATTAATTGGCCCCGCCAAGGGTGTCAGATAGCGCCAGCTTAATCGGTTCAACGGCGAAGGTCAGTCCTTTTTCGCCGTTATCCGCCACTACATAGCGAATCGCGCCTTCGGTTGAGGCGTAGTACCGCTTGTTTTTACCGGCGGCCAGCAGCTTTTGTAGCTTTTGCTGGCTCTGCTTTTTCGTCAGCGCAGGCGTAAACGCCTGCAGCACCGCGCTCATGTAATCAAGCGCCTTCGATTTAGCCGCTTTCTGCTCTGGCCCCTGAATCGGCAGCCAGGTGATTTGCATGCTTTTGATTTTTAACGTACCGCGCTCCAGCGCCGTGGAAGCATACAAATTCTCGTTAATCTTGCTCGCTGCACGGGTCAGTGTAGGGGTATCGCGCGAGCTATCAATGGCGCGAAACTCATCCAGCGGCAGCCCTGGGTTGGCCTGATTGAAAGCTTCGCGAAACTGGCTGATGGACTGATCGAAAGACGGTGCGCCCGCCAGCAAATACGGCGCAGTGGTGGGGGCCGCGGTGTTGGCGGCGTGCAGCGGAAAACCCGCGCCGAGCATCGCTAAACACAGGAAAAGAGAATGTGCCGAATTTTTCATCAACATTGCACCTGGCCGTAAGTGCTCATGATTAAAACGATATCTGGTCGGCTTGTCAAAAGGTCACAACTCCAGGGTAAAATGCGGGCTAAACGATAATAAGGAACCTTACATGACCATACAGCAGTGGCTGTTTTCATTCAAAGGGCGTATTGGACGCCGTGATTTCTGGGTCTGGATGGTGACGTGGGTCGTCGCCATGCTGCTTCTTTTTTTCGTTGCTTATAACGCCTGGCTGAGCACGCAAACGGCGGCATTTGCACTGGTCTGCCTGCTATGGCCAACGGCGGCCGTCGTGGTGAAACGCCTGCACGATCGCGGCCGCTCCGGCGCGTGGGCATTTTTGATCATACTGGCGTGGATGCTGGTGGCAGGGAACTGGGCGATGCTGCCTTCCATCCTGCCGTGGGTCGTGGGCAGGCTGCTGCCGTCGGTCATCTTCGTGATGATGATTGTCGATCTGGGCGCGTTTATCGGCACCCAGAGCGAAAACAAATACGGTAAAGATACCGTCGAGGTGAAATACCGCTGATCACCAGTAGTGTTCGGCGGTCATATGGCCCGGCCGGCGGCGAAGATGTTTCGTCATCTGCCGGGTATCCTTCAGAAGCTGCTGCGTGTCCCGGACCATCTGCGGGTTACCGCACAGCATGACGTGGCTGGTTTCGGCCGTCATCGGTAAACCCACCGCGTCTTCCAGTGCGCCGCTCTCAATTAACGCCGGTACGCGACCGGTAAGCGCTCCTGCTACGGTTTCGCGGCTGACTACCGTCTGAATCTTTAACTTTCCGCCGTACTGCTGTTCCAGCGCCTGCATCTGCGGGAGATAGCTTAAATCTGCGGCATAGCGCGCGGCGTGCACCAGCACGATGTTTTTGAAGCGCTCCAGATCCTTACCGTACTGCAAGATAGAGAGATACGGACCGATGGCCGTGCCGGTTGCTAGCATCCAGAGCGTGTCACAGTCAGGGATCTCTTCGAGCACAAAGAAGCCTGCCGCTTCGCTCACAATCTGCACATCGTCGCCGGGCTGAAGGGCGGCAAGGAGCGGGCTGAGCTTACCGTCAGGAACGGTGACCAGATAGAACTCGAGATCCGGGTTATCCGGCGCGTTAACGTAAGAGTAGGCGCGCTGCACGCGCTCGCCGTCGACATCCAGACCCAGCTTGGCAAATTGCCCGGCCTTAAACGGATGAACGGGAGCATGCAGGGTGAGACTAAATAGCGCATCGGTCCAGAATTCTATCTTTGTGACTTTACCTGTTACCCAGTCCGCCATGATCTTCTCCTGTGCTGTTTCTCTGTTCTATCTTCCGTACTTGTGGGAAACATTTCCAGCCCCTTCGGGCCGGAAAGCTCTATCGATCAAACGGTTTTACAGAATGTGCGTCTGCACGTCCGGGTCTTTACGGTCGAGATAGTGAATGGACTGAATGCGTCGGATGGTGCGCGATTTACCGCGGATCAGCAGCGTTTCAGTGGTCGCCATGTTGCCCTTGCGGGTGATGCCGTCCAGCAGATCGCCTTTGGTGATGCCGGTTGCAGAGAAGACGACGTTATCGCTGCGCGCCATGTCGTTCAGCGCCAGTACTTTTTTGGCTTCGATGCCCATCGCTGCGCAGCGCGCCAGCTCGTCCTCACCGATACGACGGTTTTCGTCGCTGTCGCCTTTCACCTCATGGCGCGGCAGAAGGCGCGCCTGCATATCGCCGTCCAGCGCGCGGATCACCGCCGCAGAGACCACGCCTTCCGGCGCACCGCCGATGCCGTAAAGCACGTCGACTTCGCTGTCCGGCATGCAGGTCAGAATAGAGGCGGCAACGTCGCCATCCGGAATGGCAAACACGCGCACGCCGAGTGCCTGCAGATAAGAGATGGTGGCGTCGTGGCGCGGTTTCGCCAGAATGGTCACGGTGAGTTCGTTGAGCGGTTTAGCCAGCGCCGCCGCGATATTGCGCAGGTTGGCGTCCAGCGGCAGGCTGAGATCGATTGCGCCTTTCGCACCAGGGCCGACAATCAGCTTTTCCATGTACATGTCCGGCGCGTTGAGGAAGCAGCCTTTATCGCCCACGGCCAGCACCGCCAGGGCGTTGGCCTGGCCCATCGCCGTCATGCGCGTGCCTTCGATCGGGTCCACCGCGATATCCACCGCATCGCCTTTGCCGGTCCCGACCTTTTCACCGATGTAGAGCATCGGCGCTTCGTCGATTTCGCCTTCACCGATGACGATAGTGCCGTCGATGTTGACCTGGTTAAGCACAATGCGCATGGCGTGGACGGCCGCGCCGTCTGCGGTATTTTTGTCGCCACGACCCAGCCATTTATAGCCTGCAAGGGCGGCTGCTTCGGTGACGCGGGAAAACTCGATAGCAAGTTCACGTTTCATGAGGGACTCGTACAATCAAAAGGAATTGCACGAAGTTTATCACAGAGTGGGGAGGGGGGAGGGGACCGGTGCGGTCGATGCCCCTCACCCTAACCCTCTCCCCAGGGGAGAGGGAATATTGGCTTACTCTTCGTGCTCTTCCCACGCCAGGGCACGTTTCACCGCTTTCTTCCAACCGCTGTAGCGGTAGTTGCGCTCGGTGGTTTCGATGCCAGGGCGGAATTCGCGTTCGATGACCGCTTTCTCCTGCAGCTCGTCCAGGTTCTGCCAGAAGCCTACCGCGAGACCCGCAAGATACGCCGCGCCCAGTGCCGTCACTTCACGTACTTCAGGGCGCTCAACGCGGGTGCCCAGAATGTCGGACTGGAACTGCATCAGGAAGTTGTTGGCCACCGCGCCGCCGTCCACGCGCAGGGCGTGCAGACGAATGCCGGAGTCTGCCTGCATCGCTTCCAGCACGTCACGCGTCTGGTAGGCGATGGATTCCAGGGTGGCGCGGATGATGTGGTTTGAGTTCACACCGCGCGTCAGGCCGAAAATTGCGCCGCGGGCATACGGGTCCCAGTACGGTGCGCCCAGACCGGTAAACGCGGGCACCACGTACACGCCGTTGGTGTCTTTCACTTTGGTCGCGAAGTACTCGGAGTCAAACGCATCGCTGATCAGCTTCATCTCGTCGCGCAGCCACTGAATAGATGCACCTGCCATAAACACCGCACCTTCCAGGGCATAGTTCACCTCGCCGCGCGGGCCGCAGGCGATGGTGGTCAGCAGGCCGTTTTCTGATTTCACCGCTTTCTCGCCGGTGTTCATCAACATAAAGCAGCCGGTGCCGTAGGTGTTCTTCGCCATCCCTTCCTTGACGCACAGCTGGCCGAACAGCGCCGCCTGCTGGTCACCGGCGATACCGGCGATAGGAATACGGGTGCCGCCTTTACCGCCGATGTTGGTCTGGCCGTAGACTTCAGACGACTTACGCACTTCAGGCAGCATCGCGCGCGGAATATCCAGCGCGTCCAGCATCTTGTCATCCCACTCCAGGGTGTTGATGTTGAACAGCATGGTGCGCGAGGCGTTAGTGTAGTCAGTAACGTGGACACGTCCCTGAGTCATCTTCCAGATAAGCCAGGTATCGACGGTACCGAACAGCAGCTCGCCGCGTTTTGCACGCTCGCGTGAACCTTCCACGTGGTCGAGGATCCACTTCACTTTGGTGCCGGAGAAGTACGGGTCAACCACCAGGCCGGTGGCGCTGCGCACGTACTCTTCCATCCCGTCACGCTTAAGCTGTTCGCAGATCTCTGACGTACGGCGGCACTGCCAGACGATGGCGTTGTAAATCGGCTTACCGGTTTCGCGTTCCCACACCACGGTGGTTTCACGCTGGTTGGTGATACCAATCGCGGCGATTTCGTCGGAACTGATGTCGGCTTTCGCCAGCACTTCCACCAGCGTGGAGCTTTGTGACGCCCAGATCTCCATCGGGTCGTGTTCTACCCAGCCTGGACGCGGATAAATTTGCTCAAATTCGCGCTGTGACACGCTGACGATATTCGCGTCATGATCCATTACGACAGCGCGGGAGCTGGTAGTGCCCTGGTCGAGCGCAACGATATATTTTTTTTCGGTCATGGTATGTGTCCCGTAGTCAGATTACAGCGAAGCTTTTTGTTGTGCGGTAGAAGTCGTTTCCTTCTCCTCTTCCACACAGGTGTCGCACGGTAAGTGGCGACCAATTAATTTGCGATAGCCAAATGCACCCAGTGCCGCCCCTACGACTGGTCCGAACAACGGTACCAGGAAGTAAGGAATATCTTTGCCGCCGGTGAAAGCCACGTCGCCCCATCCTGCAAAGAAGGCGAAGGTTTTTGGACCCAGGTCACGCGCCGGGTTCATCGCAAACCCTGTTAACGGCCCCATGGATGCACCGATGACGGCGATCAGCAGGCCAATCAGCAATGGCGCCAGCGGGCCACGCGGAATGCCGTTACCATCATCGCCCAAAGCCATAATGACGCCCATCAGAATAGCGGTAATCACCATTTCAACTGCGAACGCCTGCACAAAATTGATATGCGGGTTAGGGTAGGTTGAGAAGATGCCTGCCAGATCCAGACTTTCGACGCTGCCGCGCACCATATGATGCGTCTGTTCGAAGTCGATGAAAAGATTGTAATAAAGCCCGTAAACTAACGCCGCTGCGCAAAACGCGCCGGCAAATTGAGAAATAATGAAGGGAACAACTTTGCGTCCGTCGAAGCACGCGAACAGCCACAGTGCGATAGTCACCGCCGGGTTAAGATGTGCGCCAGAGACCCCTGCAGTCAGGTAGATGGCCATCGCCACGCCCAGACCCCAGATGATACTGATTTCCCACTGACCAAAACTGGCACCCGCCACTTTCAGTGCAGCGACACAGCCCACTCCGAAGAATATCAACAACCCGGTACCAAGGAACTCGGCAATGCACTGGCCTTTTAAGGTTGATGTCTGACTCATAATCGGAATCCTGAAGAAATTGATGTTTATTGTTAGCGTGGCCGCCCGTGACAGCCACGATGCCCTGTAGACATAGTGTTAATTTATCGTTAACGAGCAAAAACGAGAAATATCGAAATTAAAATGTGTGGTCTGTGTCAATAAAATGAGCGTTTTCGCGCCATAAAGCGCGTTTTTGCATCAGTCGCGTATGGTGAGCTGAATCATTTTTTTAACGAATGGGTTAACAACTTAGAGGTATATGCCGCGAACGCACCAGGACGAGGCCGAAAAGTGTTGCAAACCGCGATCTGCGTGGCATGCCGCTGGACAGGGGCGACTGCGCTCCATACAATCGGAACATATGTTGTGCGCGTTTACGTTAAAGCGTCGCCTTGCAATTCAGGAGAGGTAGGATCATGTCTTTAGAAGTGTTTGAGAAACTGGAAGCGAAAGTACAGCAGGCGATTGACACCATCACGCTGCTGCAGATGGAAATTGAAGAGCTGAAAGAGAAGAACAACAGCCTGGCGCAGGAAGTTCAGAACGCTCAGCACGGCCGCGAAGAACTGGAGCGCGAAAACAACCAGCTGCGCGAACAGCAGAACGGCTGGCAGGATCGCCTGCAGGCGCTGCTGGGACGTATGGAAGAGGTTTAATTCTGTCGGGATTGAACAGAAATAGCCGGGTAAGCGTCGCCGCTACCCGGTTTTTTTTCTCGATATCCAGCGCATCTTCCGACCGGATAATGCCGGTATTATCAGCATAAAGATGGTCGCCGGAGAAGAAGGTCACGCCGCCGAAATTCACGCGTACGTCGCTTTCGTCAGTATTCGGTTCATGACCGATAAGCCCCTCAGTCCGCATGGTCCTGCCCGCCATATTTGGCTTTCAGTCGGGCAACGATCCGGTCCATTGCTCCGCGCTCTTTTGCAAACGTGCGGGTATAACGCTCCTTGCCCTGCAAGCCCAGCATCGGTCGCCAGACCTGCGGTGGATTATGCTCAGCGCCTTTATTGACAGGGTCATTCTCGTCCGGCTGACAGGCCGCGACCACTTCCGCAGGCCATTCCGGGATTTTGCAGGTCAGCATGACCAGCCAGCGCGGAAAACTGAGAACGAAAAACACAGGAAGCTGCAGCGCATTCACCATCAGACCGAGTCGCCCGAACCACTGCTTACTGAGATAGAACAGTCCGAACAGCCAGCCCTCTTTCTGTTTTTCAACCGGCGGGCACCAGGCTATGGAGTCCGCGAGGTCCGGGAGATACTCATCTCCCTCTTCCATATAGCAGCGGATAAATTCCCAGTACATGGTCAGGACATCGGGGTCACTCTCCAGATTAATTGGGAGAGGGATACATTCCGTAACAGTGTCCCCGTCCTCACCCGTAAGGCATCCCACAATTGTCCATTCTTTTGCCAGCCGTCCCTTCGTTGAACGCAGAACAAATCTGAGATCCTGCCACGGCAAGGAGAGGATTTTTCCGCCGGACTGGTACACATACACCATCCCGTTTTTACGGTTAAAGCGGATCGGATAGTAGCTACTGAAAAATACCTCGGAGGTCATCATCCGGTATAATCCCAAACAGAGCGGCAGCGTAATTCCCCAGATAATGATGTCAACAATCCAGAGAGCTGCACTATGAAAACCATCTTGCAACAACGTGATTAATGGCTGTAAAAACACATAAAAAGACAGACAAAAAAAGAAAACTCCGGCCAGCGTCCATGTTCCGCGCCAGTTGTAAAAACGGTCAACCAGCTCCAGATAGGTCGAGTTCAGGCGCACCACGCTGTCAAACCCGGAGACCCCTTGAACATTCGAATTGCCTGTTTTCTGCGAATAAATTTTAAAAACACGTTCATCACTGAGGCGGAGAAATCCCTTATAGAACCGTTTTGTCGGGTCGGCAGGGAATCGTTTAAAGGGATTAAACATGCGCGCCTCCTTGGTCGGTCAGAGCCATATAGCCCTCCTTTTCCATTTGTGCATCCGACCAGATAGCCGGGACATCGCTCTCACCCGGCGGCACCCGCCGCCACTGCGTACTGAGCAGTCAGGTCTGTATGTCGTTCCGGGCATGGCTTAACAGCCAGGCCCCGGCCCCCAGAACCAGCAGCATCCCGACAAATATTCCCGCCAGACCGATAAGCCCCTCAGTCCGCATGGTTCTGCCCGCCATATTTGGCTTTCAGCCGGGCAACAACCCGGTCCATTGCTCCGCGCTCTTTTGCAAACGTGCGGGCATAACGCTCCTTGCCCTGCAAGCCCAGCATTGGTCGCCAGACCTGCGGTGGATTATGCTCAGCGCCTTTGTTGACAGGGTCATTCTCAGCCGGCTGACAGGCCGCGACCACGTCAGCCGGCCATACCGGAATTTTACTGGTCGCCATCACCAGCCAGCGCGGAAAACTGAGCACGAAAAAGAGAGGCAACTGCAGCGCATTCACCAGCAACCCGAGCCGCCCGAACCATTGCTTACTGAGGTAAAGCAGCCCGAACAGCCAGCCCTCTTTCTGTTTTTCCACCGGCGGGCACCAGGCAATGGAGTCAGCCAGGTCCGGGAGATACTCATCTCCTTCTTCCATATAGCAGCGGATAAACTCCCAGTACATGGACAGCACATCGGGGTCACTTTCCAGATTAATCGGCAAAGGAATAGCCCCTGTGACAGTATCCCCGTCATCTCCCGTAAGACAACCCACAATGGTCCACTGCGTTGAGAGTCGCCCCTTCGTTGGGTGCAGGACAAATTTGAGCTCATCCCACGGCACAGACATCACTTTTCCGCCGGACTGGTACACATACACCATCCTATTTTTACGGTTAAAGCGGATCGGATAGTAGGTGCTGAAAAATACCTCGGAGGTCATCAGCCGGTATGTGAGTAAAGAAACCGGCAATGTAATGGCCCAAATTAAAACGGTTCCAAACCAGATGCCAAAACTGCGTCCTCCCCATCCCAATACCACCCCGATAATGCTGTAGCAAAACAAACTAAAGGACAGGCAGAAAAAGATTACCCCTGCCAGTGTCCATGTTCCGCGCCAGTTGTAAGAACGGTCAACCAGCTCCAGATACGTCGTGTTCAGCCGCACCACGCTGTCGAACCCGGATATACCAGGAACATCCGGATCACCTGTTTTCTGCGAATAAATTTTAAAAACACCTTTATCGCTGAGACGACGAAATCCCTTATAGAACCGATTCGATGACGGGTCGACAGGGAATCGCTTAAAAGGGTTAAACATGTGCTCCTCCGTGTGCATTCAGGGCCATATAGCCGTCCTTTTCCATTTGTGCATTCGGCCAGATAGCCGGGATATCGCTCTCACCCGGCGGCACCCGCCGCCACTGCGTACTGAGCAGCCAGGTCTGTATATCGTTCCGGGTATGACTTAACAGCCAGGCCCCGGCCCCCAGAACCAGTATCATTCCGACAAAAATCCCCGCAGGTCCGAGGAAAAAAGCCAACACGGTGGATTCCTCAATGAAAGTAGCTGACACACCAGCCAAGCCGAGGAGAGTGACGGATATTTCGCTACCGCCCCCGACTGTCATCATTCCGACACCGAGGGCATTAATCAGATGAGCAATGCCTTCCCCCATTTTTCCACGGTAAAGATCAACGCCCCCATTCAAACCTTCAATCATTGTGTAAACCAATCCACCGCCGAACCCAAACAATCCCCAGATACCCGCCCCGACAACCGCCATGGCGCCGTTCCTGATTACCGATAAGGTCGATGACAGCTCCAGCTTCATCAGCGGTGTCATCGCCAGCTTCAATGCTTCCGCCGTTGACGCCACCGCCATGCTGGCATTCGCCGCGAACACCGTCGCAGCTTTACCTTCGGACGGCAGGCCGCTTTCTTTCACCCCGTACCCCAGCACCATCCACTGGAAGTACGCTGAGAACACCGTCCCGCCAAACGTCATGCCTTTCGCCGCCATCTCCGTCGCCAGCGTGCCGGGTTTCATCCCGCTCAGTTGAGCCACCGATGAGCCCAGCGATTTCGGGAACAGCATTCGCGCCAGCTCGTCCTCCGTGAGCATTGCCGTACGGAGCTTCGCCAGCCGCTCTTTAACCGGCAGGGCGGCCAGTGCCTTCGCCTCATGCACGTCAATAATCCGCGGCAGAGATATTTTCTCCAGCGAGCGCTCCGGTAGCTCCTTCACCAGTCGGTCGGTCAGCTTTTGCATCGCGGTATATAATTGCCCGCCGCTGCGTCCACTCATTTCCAGCATCCCGGCCATCCCCCGGGTCATCGCCCCGACAAAGTTTTTCGTCCCCGGCACCACGCTGACGGCAGAGAACGCCTTACCCTGCATCGCCAGTATCCCGATAGCAAAGCGCACCGGCGTTCCTTTCACCATCAGATCCACCGATTTCATCATCGCCTCAGACCAGAGCATGCTGAGCTTTTCCAGCCCCGTCAGGATCGCGCTGGCATAGTTGCCGCTGTACTCCTTCGCGCCGTCCGCCAGACGGTCCCAGCTTATGCCCAGCCACCAGTCTGGTCCGCCGCTTTTCAGCTGTGCATTTGCCTCGGCAATCCAGCCGTCATGATTAAAGAAGGCCGCCCGCTGAAGAAAGTTTTCCGGCGTCAGCTGAGCCTGATTCAGCTGCTGATCGATGTGGGTAATCACTCCGCCTTTGTCGTTCATTCCTGCCAGTACTTTCGCTACTGTCTGGATATAGCGTCCGCCGCTGTGCGCGCAGGTCGGATCAAAGTGCTGCACAAAGTAATTCGCCATCGCCGGTCCCTGCAGCCAGGCCAGATACATCCGGGTGATGGGAATGACTGAACTTTTGTCATACTCGGTCAGCCAGTCTTTCAGTGTCTGACTGAATGTCTGTGTCTTTGCCCGGTCGATGTATTTTTCGTAGCCGGTCTGCCATGCCTCGTCCACCCGGTCCTTCCGGCTGGCCTCATTGAGGACATGCATCCGGTCAGCCATGTCCGGAGCCGGAAATCTCGGTCCTGCCGGCGTGTCCCTGCCGTAGCGCATCTGGCGCTCATAGCTTTCATCCCCGGCTTCTGTCCGCAGGTAAAAATAATTACGCATTGCCAGTTCGACGCTGCCGAGCATGGTCAGCAATGCAGTGCCACGGCTCAACTCCGGATCCGTGGCGATAGCCTGCTGCATCCGGTAGCGTGCCAGGGCTGAAATCTCCGTCGCCACCCCAACCGGGTCAGACAACATTAGAATCGCACCGTTGCCCGCGTTCAGATTATCTGCCGCCTGTCGTAAAGCGGCCGCAGAATGACTACTGACCGCTTTGAGGGGAGAGGGAGTCCAGGCTTTAAGACTGCTGTTGCGCAGTCCTGGGCTGTATTCAGCCACGCAATTAACGAGCTGACTGAAGGGCAGGGCCTGCTGACCGTTGTGGCTGGCAAGCCAGGCATCCATATCAAATTTCTGCATATACTGGCGCCGCCAGGCGACATCTTCATGCTGTTTGCGTACCACCGGTGTCCACGACTCTTCAGACCACGCAAACCAGTACACCCCGTTAAGGATTCCGGCGGGCTTTACCGGCAGTGTCACCAGGGAAGCGGTTGCCAGTTCATCTGGTCGGGTAATACAGGGGGTAATGTCCCCGCTTTCCACGCGCGGCGGCACGATGCCGTCCTCTGGAAGAGGATAAAAATAGCCGTCGCCGGTAGCATAATAGTTAATCCAGCGTTGTGAACGTTCCGCCCAGATGTATAAAAAGCCCTGCCTCAGCAGACGGGCGGTATAGTCTGCACCTCCTTCGGCCGTTACCGGTACGGTGATACTGCCGGATAAAGCCGGTAACGCGTCACCTTTTTCCATGATTGCCGGACGAACCGGCAGGACGGGTAAACCGTCGCGCTGGCAGAACTTACATCCCTTTTCATTGCTCATGATGAATCCATTCTTCTTCTGTCAGGTAAGCCCGTCCGGTAAGCAGGAAAGGTAACCCTGAAATTGTGGTGGTTATTTACTCATAATACACCGTAAAGACGTTAACCTAAGCTAAATTTTCTTTATTTCGTAAGCAGTTAGTGCGCATTTGCTGTGCAGGGAAAGTACGACGTGATATGCAAAATATGTGGCAAACGACGGCGATTGAATAAACGGTTATTCGGGAGCGCCGAAACCATCAGGAGACGCTACGGGGGAGTGTTATTGCAGTATAAAAAGAGGAGATATCTAAACCTGTGTTAACTTCACGGTTTGGGTGATGATAAAAACAAAGGCCATCCGATAAAAGATGGCCTGGTAAATTACTCAATATCCAGCGGATCTTCAGAAAGGATAATGCCGGTATTATCGGCGTAGAGATGATCGCCTGAGAAGAAGGTCACGCCGCCGAAGTTAACGCGCACGTCGCTTTCGCCGATGCCGTCGCCCGCCGCCCCTACCGGTATGGCCGCGATGGCCTGAATTCCAATATCCAGGTCTTCGAGATCGTCCACCTGACGCACGGAGCCGTACACCACGATGCCTTCCCACTCGTTCTGGACGGCAATGCCGGCCAGTTCGGCATCAATCAGTGCGCGACGCACGGACCCGCCGCCGTCGACCACCAGAACGCGGCCACGGCCGTTCTGTTCGAGCAGATCGTACAGCAACCCGTTGTCCTCGAAACATTTCACCGTGACGATTTGCCCGCCAAACGATGACCGCCCACCAAAGTTGGAGAACAGCGGTTCAACGACGTTGACATCTTCCTGGTAGATGTCACAAAGCTCGGAGGTATCGTATTTCATAGGTTTAACGCTCAGTTGCTGCGAATGTGTTCAGTATATCGTGCGAAATGCGTTGTTGGCAAAATCATCAATTGTTAATTGATATTTGTCAGCTAACTGAGCGTCTGGCTTAACACAATCCCGATGACGAACAACAGGTTAGTCAGCAGCGCACCTTTTACCGTTCGCTCCAGCATTGGCGGCATGGCTGCCGGGCTGAGTTCACGCATCACAAAGCGGGCCTGCTTAACCAGCAGCGGCGCGGCAAGCACAAACAGCCAGCCCCACAGACTCTGCAAGGAAATCAGGTTAAACAGCGCCAGGCAAACCAGCGCGCCAATAAGCAGGCAGGCATGATAGCGGCGCGCATTCACCGGCCCCAGACGCACCGCCAGCGTGTTCTTGCCGTTCTCACGATCGCTGTCGATATCGCGCAGATTATTGATATTGAGTACCGCCGTCGCCAGCAGGCCGCAGGCGGTCGCCGGGAGGAACAGGGCAGGGATCACCGTATGCGCCTGTAAGTACCAGCTCCCCATTACGCTCAGCCAGCCGAAGAACACCAGCACAGAGATATCCCCAAGGCCAATATAGCCGTAAGGGCGCGTGCCGACGGTGTAGGTGATGGCCGCGATGATGGCGAGCAGGCCCAGCACCAGGAAGCCAATGAAATCGCTGGTAGTTTTCGAGGCGACCGTCACCAGCGCCAGGCCAGATAAGCAAATCAGCACCACGGTGATAATCAGCGCACGCTTCATCTGTGCCTGGGTGATCACCCCCTTTTGCATCCCGCGCAGCGGCCCGATACGGTCAGGCTTGTCGCTGCCTTTTACCGCATCGCCATAATCGTTCGCGAGGTTAGAGAGGATTTGCAGCAGCCCGGCGGTAATGAGCGCCAGACCTGCCACCAGCGGATCGAAATGCCCTTGCCACCAGGCAAGCGCGGTGCCGACAATAATGGCGGCAAAAGCCAGAGGAAGCGTTTTAGGGCGCAGACTTTCGAGCCACGCCTGAGTACGGCTGATATCAGTCATAGTAATTTAGCCAATAAAAATGGGGGCCTTAGCCCCCATTAACAGTGATGAGAATGCAGTAACCGCGATTATAGGATAAAACGGCTCAGATCTTCATCTGCCACTAACGCATCCAGATGTTTGCTCACATAGTCTGCGTCGATGGTAATGGTTTGACCGTTGAGGTCGCTCGCGTCATATGAGATGTCTTCAACCAGACGTTCCAGCACGGTGTGCAGACGACGCGCACCGATGTTCTCGGTGGTTTCGTTGACCTGCCATGCGGCCTGGGCGATACGCTTGATACCGTCTTCGGTGAACTCGAGGTTCACGCCTTCGGTCGCCATCAGCGCCTTGTACTGTACGGTAGCAGAGGCGTTTGGCTCCGTCAGGATGCGCTCGAAATCTTCGGTGGTCAGCGCCTGCAGCTCAACGCGGATAGGCAGACGACCCTGCAGTTCCGGGATCAGATCCGACGGGCTGGCCACCTGGAACGCACCGGAAGCGATAAACAGGATGTGGTCCGTTTTCACCATGCCGTGCTTGGTGGAGACGGTGCAGCCTTCAACCAGCGGCAGCAGGTCGCGCTGTACGCCTTCGCGGGACACGTCCGGGCCGGAGCTGTTGCCGCCGCGCTTACAAATTTTGTCGATTTCGTCGATAAACACGATACCGTGCTGCTCAACCGCGTCGATAGCGTCCTGCTTCAGCTCTTCCGGATTCACCAGCTTCGCCGCTTCTTCTTCAATCAGCAGCTTCATCGCGTCTTTGATTTTCAGCTTACGCGCTTTCTGCTTTTGGCCGCCCAGGTTCTGGAACATGGACTGCAGCTGGCTGGTCATTTCTTCCATGCCCGGAGGCGCCATGATTTCCACACCCATCGGCGCGGCCGCGAGGTCGATCTCAATCTCTTTGTCGTCCAGCTGGCCTTCACGCAGTTTTTTGCGGAACGCCTGACGCGCGGCTGAAGGCTCAGCCTGCTGTTCAGCCTGGCCCCAGTTGTTTTTCGCCGGTGGGATCAGCACGTCGAGAATACGCTCTTCGGCCATCTCTTCCGCGCGGTAGCGGTTTTTCTCAATCGCCTGGACGCGCACCATCTTAATTGCAGAATCGGTCAGGTCGCGGATGATGGAGTCCACTTCTTTACCCACATAGCCCACCTCGGTGAACTTGGTGGCTTCAACTTTGATGAACGGCGCGTTCGCCAGCTTCGCCAGACGACGGGCGATTTCGGTTTTACCGACGCCGGTCGGGCCGATCATCAGAATGTTTTTCGGGGTGACTTCGTGACGCAGCTCTTCGTCAAGCTGCATACGACGCCAGCGGTTACGCAGCGCGATAGCCACGGAGCGCTTGGCGTTATCCTGGCCGATAATGTGTTTGTTCAGTTCGCTGACAATTTCGCGTGGGGTCATTTCAGACATAGGAGATCCTTACGCTTTGGAGGTCAATTCTTCGATGGTGTGGTTGTGGTTGGTATAGATGCAGATATCACCTGCAATATCCAACGCCTTCACCGCGATATCACGCGCGTTCATGTCGGTATTTTCCAACAGCGCGCGGGCTGCAGCCTGGGCATAAGGGCCGCCAGAGCCGATGGCAATCAGGTCGTTTTCCGGCTGAATCACGTCACCGTTACCGGTGATGATAAGCGAAGCGGTTTCATCCGCGACCGCCAGCAGCGCTTCGAGCTTGCGCAGCATACGGTCGGTACGCCAGTCCTTTGCCAGCTCTACGGCAGCTTTCACCAGATGACCCTGGTGCATTTCCAGCTTGCGTTCAAACAGTTCAAACAGCGTGAAGGCATCCGCCGTGCCGCCTGCGAAACCGGCGATCACTTTGTCGTTGTAGAGACGACGGACTTTCTTCACGTTGCCTTTCATGACGGTATTACCCAGCGTGGCCTGGCCATCACCGGCAATTACCACCTGGCCGTTACGGCGTACACTTACTATTGTTGTCACGAGCAGACCCCCTGGTTACAGATTCGGGAAACAGAAGCCCTGAGCCTGTGCTCAGGGCTGAATTAAATGATAGATGGGGGGGATTTTGGGGGTTTCAACCCCCGGAGGCGAGTCGAATGCAGTTTGTGTGGCCAGCCACTTTCAAACGGGAAATGGTGCCGTCTGCGTTTTCTTTGCCTTTAACCGGGCCGATCACCACGCGGTTCCAGCCGTTATTGGTGGTAATGCGTGAATCAAATCCTTCGAACGCCAGCTGTGCACGCACCGTTTCCGCCTGCTCGGCACCTTTAAACGAACCGCACTGCACCATCCAGCGGCGCTCGTCTTTTTTCTCTGCCGTCTGCTTCGGCGCTTCGGTCTCTTTGGTCACCGGCGCGGCCTGCTGCGTTTTCGGCTGCTGCGCGGTGGTATGCGCTGGCGTCTGGAGCAGATCCTGATACGGCTGCGCCGCTTGCTTTGGCGGCTGCGCTTTTGGCTGTTGAACAGGCTGCGACTGCACCGTACGCGTCTGCTGCTGCGGTTGCTGGTATGGCTGGGCCTTCGGCTGCTGTACCGGCTGAGTTTGCGTCCACTGCTGCTGTTGCTGCTGTTGAATTTGTGCCTGGCGCTGACGCTGCAGCTGCAACGTTTGCTGACGCTGCGCTGGCGTTTGTTCATTCCACGGCACTTCATTCAGCTGCGTCGGCTGCTGGCGCATATCGGCCTGCATCTGTGCCAGCAGCTGGCGCTGCTCGTCCGTCAGCTGATCGGCATTCTTCACTTCGCCACCGGCTGAGGGCTCAGTAGGCGCACGCACGCCGGGCTGACGACTTTCCAGCTCTTTAATATAGCGCCAGCGCTCTTCAGGTTTCGGCGGCAGACCATTTCCCACCACTTTGTTGCCCTGAAGGGCCTCGGACTCTTCTTTTTTATGGTGCGTGATGAAGTACAGGCCGCCAATAAAGGCCACCAGCACGGCCGCAGCAATAGCGACCATTGCTGGCGAGACCGCAGGCAGATTACGCTGCTTGCTTTTTGAACTGCTCTTTTTGCGTCGCGAAGGTGCCGGCTGGCCGCGACGTACATAATCTCGTTGTGCCACTATCGTTTCGCTGTATTTATTCGTTCGTCAGCCCGCCATGTTACTTAAGCGGCGGGGCTTTGACCAGATAAGGGTGTCCGAAAGGCGTTTACTTTAAGTCAATGCCTGGGTAGAGCCGCGAATAATCAGCTCGCAGTCCAGCAAACGCGAGCCGCTGCTAACCGTTTGACCCTGCAGCTGATCCAGCAGAAGTAGCATCGCTTCGCGGCCAATCTGATAGCGCGGTTGTGAAACGGTGGAGAGCGGTGGATCGCAAAACTCTGAAAGTGAAATGTTATCGAATCCGATAATCGACAAATCTTTCGGCACGCGTAAGCCACGGCGCTTGGCGTGTGAAAGCGCACCCAGCGCCATCACGTCGCTGTGGCAGAACACCGCCGTTGGCGGTTCCGGCAGCGCCAGCAGTTTCTCCAGCGCCTGTCCGCCCGCTTCAAAGGTAAAATTACCGCGCGCAATATAGTGCGGATCGACAATCGCACCGGTACGGCGCAGCGCCTGAACATAGCCCTGCAGGCGGTAGTGGCACAGCGGCATCTCTTCCGGCCCGGCAATGCAGCCAATCCGCTTATGTCCCAGCTCCTGGAGATAGTTTACGGCGTTGAACGCGGCGGTGAGGTTATCAATGTGGACCGTCGGCAGCTCAAGCTCAGGCGCAAATTCGTTGGCCATTACCATCGGCGGTAAATTGCGCTGCTCTTCGATGCTGGCATCAAACGGCAGGCGCGAGCCAAGCAGCAGCATGCCGTCAATCTGCTTGGTGATAATGAGGTCGATAAAGGTTTTTTCCTGCTGGTTCTGGTGAGCGCAGTCGCCAATCAGCACCAGATAGCCCTGCTCCGCCGCCGTCACTTCGATACCGCGAATGATCTCGCTGAAGAAGGGATCGCAGATATCCGGCACTATTACCAGGATGGTCCGCGATTCATTGCGCTTGACGTTCCGCCCCATCGCCTGCGGGAAATACCCCACTTCCAGCGCCGCCTGTTCAACCTTGTTACGGGTCGCCTGGGAGACTTTATCCGGGTTCATTAATGCGCGGGACACAGTTGCCGTTGAGACTTGTGCTTTCTCGGCAACGTCTTTCATGGTCGCCGTGGCAACCTCTTTCCTGGACTTCAACGTCTTCTCCTCGCCTGAACACCGAACTGCGGACATCACCATTTTTACAGATAGTTAATGGAATCGGTTACAGAATTTTCATAAAAAGTGTGAGGCGCGTTAAATTTTTCGATCCGTCTTCAGCCTTCGATGGGATCGACGTCCAGTACCCACTTCACTTTACGCGCTTCCGGCAGGGTATTGATGAGCGCCAGCGTGCCGCTGACGATGTGCTGCAGGCGAATACGCGAGGGGTGCTGAAGTAAAATCTGCCAGCGGAAACGTCCACCGCGTTTTGGCGCCAGCGCCGGCACCGGTCCCAGGATCCACAGCTGGTTATCCACCAGCGGGCTGGCCTGCAGAAGATTCCTCAGCTGTTGCAGGAAAAGCGGCGCCTGCTGGTTGTTATGATCCTCCGCGCGGATGATGACGTGGCTGGTCCACGGCGGCAGCTGCATGGTCTGGCGTTCGGCCAGCGCCTGCTCGGCAAAGGCGTCATAGCCTTTGTGCAGCAGAGTCTGTAGCAGCGGGTGCTCAGGGTGATGCGTTTGCAGTACTACCTCGCCCTGTTTACCTGCGCGTCCGGCACGCCCGGCAACCTGGGTATAAAGCTGGGCGAAGCGCTCGGCGGAGCGGAAATCTGCCGAGAACAGCGCGCCGTCGACGTCGAGCAGGGCGACCAGCGTCACGTCCGGGAAGTGGTGCCCTTTGGCCAGCATCTGGGTGCCAATCAGGATGCGCGCGCCGCCGCGATGCACTTCCGCCAGCTGCTGCTCCAGCGCCCCCTTGCGGCTGGTGGTGTCCCGGTCGATTCGGGAAATAGGCACGTCCGGGAAGAAAGGGCCAAGCGCCTGTTCCAGCTGTTCCGTTCCCAGCCCCACCGGCACGATATGCGTGGAACCACATGACGGGCACTGGCGAGGCACGGGACGCTGGCTGTCGCAGTGGTGGCAGCGCAAATGTCGCTGGGCCTGATGGAAGGTGTAGTAGTGGTCGCAGCGCGGGCACTCGGCAATCCAGCCGCAGTCGTGGCACAGCAGGGCGGGGGCGAATCCGCGACGGTTCAGGAACAGGATGACCTGGTTCCCCGCCTGCAAATGCTGGCGCATGCGGGAAATCAAGGCGGGCGCTAAGCCGGCCTGCACCTGCTGGCCTTTGAGATCCAGTACGTGCTGAATGGCCGGACGGGCATTCCCCGCGCGGCGCGTCAGGCGCAGCATGTGGTATTTACGCTGGCGCACGTTGTGCAGCGTTTCGAGCGCAGGCGTGGCGGATCCGAGAATAATGGGAATTTGCTCGCTGTGCGCACGGTAGACCGCCAGATCGCGGGCGTGATAGCGCCAGCCTTCCTGCTGTTTATAGGAGCTGTCGTGCTCTTCGTCGATGACGATGACACCGAGGTTTTTAAACGGCGTAAATAGCGACGAGCGGGTGCCGATCACAATCGCCGCTTCGCCGTTTTTCGCTTTCAGCCAGGCGCTGAGGCGCTCGCTGTCGTTCAGCCCGGAGTGCAGCACCTCAACGGGCGCGTTAAAGCGCTCGCGGAAGCGGGCAATGGTCTGCGGTGTCAGGCCGATTTCCGGCACCATCACCAGCGCCTGTTTGCCCTGCGCGAGCACATTTTCCAGCACGCTCAGATAGACTTCGGTCTTGCCGGAGCCCGTCACGCCCGCCAGCAGCCAGGCGGAAAAGTGGTCCGAGGCGCTATGAATGGCGCCTACCGCGGTAGCCTGCTCGGTATTCAGGCGCAGGCGATCGCCCGAGACGGAGAAGCCGTCGCGCCAGTCGTGAAGGGCGGGCGCTTCGCTGGCCAGCTCGCTCAATCCTTTCTTTCTTAATGCCTGTAGCGCCGTTTCGCTGACCTCAAGCTCGTCGACCTGGTGCCGCCAGATTTTTCCCTGGCGCAGCGCCGCCAGCGCCTGCTGCTGTTTCTGCGAACGCTTCAGGCTATTGATGTCCACGGCCTGCCCCTGTTCGGTGGCAAACCAGTACCACATCGGGGCGTGGCTGGCGCTCTTGCCCTGGCGCAGCAGGATCGGCAGGGCGTGGAACAGGACGTCGCCAATCGGGTGATGATAATAATCTGCCGCCCACAGCAGCAGTCGCCAGGTGCTGGTGGAGTAAACCGGCTCGCTGTCCAGCACCTCAACCACCGATTTCAGTTCATTGAGGGGCAATTCGCTTGTATCGCTGACGGAGACGACGATCCCCACGCGCTGCTGTTTGCCAAACGGCACGGTCACGCGACAGCCCGCTTTGGCGCTCATGCTGTCGGGCAGCAGGTAGTCAAAGGTGCGGGGAAGCGGAACGGGCAGGGCAACGTGAGCGACGGGCATCGAATCTTCCTGACTTGAAAAGTGGCGCGTTAGTATACACATTAGTAAAAGCGGCGTGCGGATCAGTTTGCATACGTTGGTTAAATTCTGTATGATTCGCCGCCTTTGGTGTACTTTACGCCAAAGAACTTACATTCAACATCGCGTGGTGTCTGGCGTTAGGGCTGGAAGAGCGACGCGGCCTTAACTGAGGTTCTCCCATGAAAAAAGATATTCACCCGAAATACGAAATGATTACTGCAAACTGCTCTTGCGGTAACTCTATCCAGATCCGCTCTACCGTGGGTCACGATCTGAACCTGGACGTGTGCGGCAAATGCCACCCGTTCTACACTGGTAAGCAGCGTGATGTTGCAACCGGTGGCCGTGTTGACCGCTTCAACAAGCGTTTCAGCATCCCGGGCGCTAAATAAGTTTCCCGAAAAAAAGGCACCGCAAGGTGCCTTTTTTGTATCCGCTTCTCAGTATTCCCACGTCTCCGGGTCAATACCCAGTTCACGCATGATCACCTTCGCCTCTTCCGGGATTTCGTCGCTACGCTCTTTGCGCAGATCGTCATCGTTCGGCAACGGTTGGCCGGTAAACGCATGCAGGAACGCTTCGCACAGCAGTTCGCTGTTGGTCGCGTGACGCAGGTTGTTCACCTGACGACGCGTACGTTCATCGGTGAGGATCTTCAACACCTTCAGAGGAATGGAAACCGTAATTTTCTTTACTTGCTCACTCTTCTTACCGTGCTCAGCGTATGGGCTGATATATTCGCCGCTCCATTCAGCCATGAGATACCTTTAATCCTCTCAGTCATTAATCTAAAGGTGCAAACCGGTCACTGCCCGTTTTGAACCGTAATCTTGCGTAGTTTACCGTAGAGACGATACCGTGGCACGGATATTGCCGCTGCAGCGTGCACTAAAGCATATAATTTTAACGGCTATTTGCGCATTGCTCAATCTATACGCAAAGAAGTTTAGATGTCCAGATGTATTGACGTCCATACTTTCAATGTTTACTCTGGTGGCTGACTTTTCACCTCATTCGCCAGGAAGCCCTCACCATGACGCGTAAACAGGCCACGATCGCAGTGCGTAGCGGATTAAATGATGACGAGCAGTACGGCTGCGTTGTCCCGCCCATTCATCTTTCCAGCACCTACAATTTCACCGGATTTAATGAACCGCGCGCGCATGACTACTCGCGTCGCGGCAACCCTACGCGTGATGTAACCCAGCGCGCGCTGGCGGAACTGGAAGGCGGCGCGGGTGCGGTATTAACCAATACCGGTATGTCTGCCATTCACCTGGTGACCACGGTGTTCCTGAAGCCTGGCGATCTGCTGGTTGCGCCGCATGACTGTTACGGCGGCAGCTATCGTCTGTTTGATAGCCTGGCAAAGCGCGGCTGCTACCGCGTGCTGTTTGTCGATCAAAACGACGAACAGGCGCTGAAACAGGCGCTGGCAGAGAAGCCGAAGCTGGTTCTGGTGGAAAGTCCAAGCAACCCATTGTTGCGCGTTGTCGACATTGCGAAAATTTGTCAGCTCGCAAGGGATGCGGGAGCGATAAGTGTAGTGGATAATACCTTCCTCAGTCCGGCCCTTCAGAACCCGTTAGCACTGGGTGCGGATCTGGTATTGCATTCATGCACTAAATATCTGAACGGCCATTCTGACGTGGTGGCGGGCGTGGTGATTGCAAAAGATCCCGACGTTGTCACGGAACTGGCATGGTGGGCTAATAACATCGGCGTCACCGCGGGCGCGTTCGACAGCTACCTGCTGTTGCGCGGCATCCGCACGCTGTCGCCGCGCATGGACGTGGCGCAGCGTAATGCCCAGGCGATTGTCGATTTCCTGAAAACCCAGCCGCTGGTGAAGAAGCTTTATCACCCGTCGCTGCCGGAAAACCAGGGGCATGAGATTGCCGCGCGCCAGCAGAAGGGATTTGGCGCGATGTTAAGTTTTGAACTGGACGGTGACGAGCAAACGCTGCGTCGCTTCCTGAGCGGGCTGTCATTGTTTACGCTGGCGGAATCCTTAGGTGGGGTTGAAAGCTTGATCTCCCACGCCGCGACCATGACGCACGCAGGTATGGCACCGGAAGCACGTGCCGCCGCCGGGATTTCCGAGACGCTGCTGCGTATCTCGACCGGTATTGAAGATTCTGAAGATTTAATTGCCGATCTGGAAAATGGCTTCCGGGTCGCAGCCAAGGGGTAATCATGAGTGTGATAGCGCAGGCAGGGGCGAAGGGTCGTCAGCTGCACAAGTTTGGTGGTAGTAGTCTTGCTGATGTGAAATGTTATCTGCGCGTCGCAGGGATCATGACCGAATATTCACAGCCGGGTGACATGATGGTTGTCTCGGCGGCGGGCAGCACCACCAACCAGTTGATTAGCTGGCTGAAACTGAGCCAGACCGATCGCCTTTCTGCGCATCAGGTGCAACAGTCCTTACGTCGTTACCAGAGCGAGCTGATTGCCGGCCTGCTGCCTGCGGACGTGGCGGACGGGCTGATCAGCGCCTTCACGCATGACCTTGAGCGTCTGGCTGCTCTGCTGGACAGCGGGATTACCGACGCGGTGTACGCCGAAGTGGTGGGCCACGGTGAAGTGTGGTCCGCGCGCCTGATGGCCGCCGTGCTGCAACACCTGGGCGTGGACGCGGCCTGGCTCGACGCGCGTGATTTCCTGCGCGCGGAACGCGCCGCCCAGCCGCAGGTGGATGAAGGCCTGTCCTATCCGCTGCTGCAACAGCTGCTGGTGCAGCATCCGGGCAAACGTATTGTGGTCACCGGCTTTATCAGCCGCAGCAACGCCGGTGAAACCGTGCTGCTGGGCCGTAACGGCTCGGACTACTCGGCAACGCAGATCGGTGCCCTGGCGGGCGTGTCCCGCGTTACCATCTGGAGCGACGTGGCCGGTGTCTACAGCGCGGACCCGCGTAAAGTGAAAGATGCCTGCCTGCTTCCGCTGCTGCGTCTCGACGAAGCGAGCGAGCTGGCGCGTCTGGCGGCCCCGGTGCTGCACGCGCGCACGCTGCAGCCGGTTTCCGGCAGCGATATTGACCTGCAGCTGCGCTGTAGCTATACGCCGGATCAGGGGTCTACCCGCATTGAGCGCGTGCTGGCGTCCGGCACGGGCGCGCGCATCGTCACCAGCCACGACGACATCTGCCTGATTGAGTTCCAGGTGCCTGCGGGTCAGGACTTCAGGCTGGCGCATAAAGATATCGACACGATCCTGAAACGCGCCCAGGTGCGTCCGCTGGCCGTTGGCGTGCATAACGATCGTCAGCTGCTGCAGTTCTGCTATACCGCCGAAGTGGCGGACAGCGCGCTGAAAATTCTCGACGAAGCGGGCCTGCCGGGCGAGCTTCGCCTGCGTCAGGGGCTGGCGCTGGTGGCGATGGTCGGCGCGGGCGTCACCCGTAACCCGCTGCACTGCCACCGTTTCTGGCAGCAACTGAAGGGCCAGCCGGTGGAGTTCACCTGGCAGTCGGAAGAGGGCATCAGCCTGGTCGCCGTGCTGCGTAAAGGTCCAACCGAAAGCCTGATTCAGGGTCTGCACACCTCGCTGTTCCGCGCGGAAAAACGCATCGGCCTGGTGCTGTTTGGTAAGGGTAACATCGGTTCCCGCTGGCTGGAGCTGTTCGCCCGCGAACAGGTCACGCTTTCGGCGCGTACCGGGTTTGAATTTATTCTTGCGGGCGTGGTGGATAGCCGCCGCAGCCTGCTGAACTATGAAGGGCTGGACGCCAGCCGGGCGCTTGCCTTCTTTAACGATGAAGCGGTTGAGCAGGATGAAGAGTCGCTGTTCCTGTGGATGCGCGCGCACCCGTATGACGATCTGGTGGTGCTGGACGTCACCGCCAGCGAACAGCTTGCCGATCAGTATCTGGATTTCGCCAGCCACGGTTTCCACGTCATCAGCGCCAACAAGCTGGCGGGGGCGAGCAGCACCGATAAATACCGTCAGATCCACGACGCGTTTGAAAAAACCGGCCGCCACTGGCTCTATAATGCCACCGTTGGCGCGGGCCTGCCGGTTAACCATACCGTGCGTGACCTGATTGAAAGCGGCGACAGCATTCTGGCGCTGAGCGGGATCTTCTCCGGCACGCTCTCCTGGCTGTTCCTGCAGTTTGACGGCACCGTACCGTTCACCGACCTGGTGGATCAGGCGTGGCAGCAGGGCTTAACCGAGCCCGATCCGCGCGTTGACCTCTCCGGTAAAGACGTGATGCGCAAGCTGGTGATCCTGGCGCGTGAAGCCGGTTATGACATCGAGCCGGATTCCGTACGCGTCGAGTCGCTGGTGCCTGCGGGCTGCGAAGAAGGTTCTGTTGATCACTTCTTCGAAAACGGCGACGAGCTGAATGACCAGATGGTGCAGCGTCTGGAAGCGGCAAACGAGATGGGGCTGGTGCTGCGCTACGTGGCGCGTTTCGAGGCGAACGGTAAGGCGCGTGTGGGTGTCGAGGCGGTGCGTCCTGACCATCCGCTGGCGGCCCTGCTGCCGTGCGATAACGTCTTCGCCATTGAAAGCCGCTGGTACCGCGATAACCCGCTGGTGATCCGCGGCCCGGGCGCGGGGCGCGACGTCACCGCTGGGGCTATCCAGTCCGATATTAACCGTCTGGCTAAGCTGCTGTAAAAAGTGAATTTCCCTCTCCCTGTGGGAGAGGGTTAGGGTGAGGGCATCAGACCGCGCTCACCCTCATCATGAACTCCCTTCATCTTCCCTGAGCAAACCTCACCGTTATTGTGATTATTTCTGTTGACGTCACGCCGCTTTTCCGTCATTTTTACATCTGGACGTCTAAACGTATAGAAGTTCACAACACAACAGACAATGACACGCGAAAGATAGAGGTAAGGTATGAGCTTTTTTCACGCCAACCAGCGGGAAGCACTGAATCAGAGCCTGGCCGAAGTAAACGGCCAGATTAACGTCTCTTTTGAATTTTTCCCGCCGCGCACCAGTGAAATGGAGCAAACCCTGTGGAGCTCTATCGATCGCCTGAGCAGCCTGAAGCCGAAGTTTGTCTCCGTGACCTACGGCGCCAACTCCGGCGAGCGTGACCGTACGCACAGCATTATTAAAGGCATCAAAGATCGTACCGGTCTGGAAGCAGCGCCGCATCTGACCTGTATTGACGCCACCCGCGATGAGCTGCGCGCCATTGCCCAGGACTACTGGAACAACGGGATTCGCCATATCGTTGCCCTGCGTGGCGATCTGCCGCCGGGAAGCGGCAAGCCGGACATGTACGCTACCGATCTGGTCGCGCTGCTGAAAGACGTTGCTGATTTTGATATTTCCGTGGCCGCCTACCCTGAAGTCCACCCGGAAGCGAAAAGCGCCCAGGCGGATTTGCTTAACCTGAAGCGTAAGGTGGAGGCCGGTGCCAACCGCGCCATCACCCAGTTCTTCTTTGACGTGGAAAGCTATCTGCGCTTCCGCGACCGCTGCGTCTCGGCAGGTATCGACGTCGAAATTATCCCGGGCATTCTGCCAGTCTCTAACTTCAAACAGGCGAAGAAGTTCGCCGATATGACCAACGTTCGCATTCCGCTGTGGATGTCCAAAATGTACGAAGGGCTGGACGATGACGCGGAAACCCGCAAGCTGGTGGGGGCCAATATCGCGATGGACATGGTGAAAATATTAAGCCGTGAAGGGGTGAAAGATTTCCACTTCTACACGCTAAACCGCGCGGAAATGAGCTACGCCATTTGTCACACCCTGGGCGTTCGTCCTGCGTAACAACCTGAAAGCCCTCACAAAGTGAGGGCTTTTTAATCAAACAAATAGTTAAAAGGTATTAACTATCGAATCTGTGGATTAATTCAACTATATCTTATTGCTAGTGGTGTATATCGTAACGGTAACACTGTAAAAGGGAGCATAGCGATGAGCACGTCAGACGAGAGCAATAACGCAGCATCAGCCGGCAAATGCCCGTTCCATCACGGCGGCGTCGATCACAGCGCGGGCGCAGGTACGGGCAGCCGCGACTGGTGGCCAAAACAACTCCGTATCGATCTTCTTAACCAACATTCCAATCGTTCGAACCCGCTGGGTGAAGACTTCGACTACCGCAAAGAATTCAGCAAGCTTGATTACTCTGCCCTCAAAGGCGATCTCAAAGCACTCTTAACCGACTCTCAACCGTGGTGGCCAGCCGACTGGGGCAGCTACGCGGGCCTGTTTATTCGCATGGCCTGGCACGGGGCAGGTACTTACCGCTCCGTTGACGGACGCGGCGGCGCCGGACGCGGCCAACAGCGCTTTGCGCCGCTGAACTCCTGGCCTGATAACGTCAGCCTGGATAAAGCGCGCCGCCTGCTGTGGCCAATCAAGCAAAAATACGGACAAAAAATCTCCTGGGCCGACCTGTTTATTCTCGCGGGTAACGTGGCGCTGGAGAACTCCGGCTTCCGCACCTTTGGTTTTGGCGCCGGTCGTGAAGACGTCTGGGAACCGGATCTGGACGTGAACTGGGGTGATGAAAAAGCCTGGCTGACCCACCGTGACCCGGAAGCACTGGCGAAGCGCCCGCTGGCGGCCACCGAAATGGGGCTGATTTACGTGAACCCGGAAGGGCCAAACGCCAGCGGTGAACCGCTGTCTGCTGCGGCGGCAATCCGCGCCACCTTTGGCAACATGGGTATGAATGACGAAGAGACCGTCGCGCTGATTGCCGGCGGCCATACGCTCGGTAAAACCCACGGCGCGGGTGAAGCCACGCACGTAGGTACCGATCCGGAAGCCTCGCCGATTGAAGCGCAGGGCTTAGGCTGGGCCAGCACGCACGGCACCGGTATTGGCGCTGACGCCATCACCTCCGGGCTGGAAGTCATCTGGTCGCAAACTCCGACCCAGTGGAGCAACTACTTCTTCGAGAACCTGTTCAAATACGAATGGGTGCAGACCCGCAGCCCGGCAGGTGCGATTCAGTTTGAAGCCGTGGATGCGCCGGAAATCATGCCAGACCCGTTTGACCCGTCGAAAAAACGTAAGCCAACCATGCTGGTCACCGACCTGACGCTGCGTTTCGACCCGGAATTCGAGAAAATTTCCCGTCGCTTCCTGAACGATCCGCAGGCCTTTAACGAAGCCTTCGCGCGCGCGTGGTTCAAACTGACCCACCGTGATATGGGGCCAAAAGCGCGGTACATCGGCCCGGAAGTGCCGAAAGAAGATCTGATTTGGCAGGATCCGCTGCCTCAGCCGGTGTTCCATCCGACGCAGGAAGACATTGAAAGCCTGAAAGCGGAAATCGCGGCCTCTGGCCTCTCCGTGAGCGAGCTGGTTTCAGTGGCATGGGCGTCTGCATCGACCTTCCGCGGCGGCGACAAGCGCGGCGGCGCCAACGGCGCGCGTCTGGCGCTGGCGCCTCAGCGCGACTGGGATGTGAACGCCGCGGCGGTACGTGCGTTACCGGCTCTGGAAGCTATTCAGCGCACCACCAATAAAGCCTCGCTGGCGGATATCATCGTGCTGGCGGGCGTTGTGGGCGTTGAGCAGGCGGCGAAAGCCGCGGGCGTTTACGTCAACGTGCCGTTCACGCCGGGCCGTGTGGATGCTCGTCAGGATCAGACGGATATCGAGATGTTTAACCTGCTCGAACCGATTGCCGACGGCTTCCGCAACTACCGTGCGCAGGTGGATGTGTCCACGACGGAATCATTGCTGATTGATAAGGCCCAGCAGCTGACCCTGACCGCACCTGAGTTGACGGTGCTGATCGGCGGCCTGCGCGTGCTGGGCACGAACTTTGATGGCAGCAAGAATGGCGTATTCACCAGCCGCGAGGGCGTGCTGAGCAACGACTTCTTCGTAAACCTGCTGGATATGAATACCCAGTGGAAAGCGACCGACGATTCAAACGAGCTGTTTGCCGGTAGCGATCGCGCCAGCGGTGAAGTGAAATACACCGCGACCCGCGCCGACCTGGTCTTCGGTTCGAACGCCGTCCTGCGCGCGCTGGCCGAGGTTTACGCCAGCAGCGATGCGCACGAGAAGTTTGTCCGCGACTTCGTTGCCGCATGGGCGAAGGTGATGGATTTGGATCGGTTTGACGTGAAGTAGCCATTGTGCCGGGTGGCGGCTACGCCTTACCCGGCCTACAAATTAAAGTGCCATGTAGGCCGGGTAAGCGCAGCGCCACCCGGCTTTTTTATTACTCCCACTCCTGCAGGAATCGCTGTCCATACTGGTCTGCCACCAGCAGCGCCGCATACACCTGATCCGGCGTGACGCCCCCCGGCATGTTGTGGATCGTTTCTCCTTCCGCACAAGAGGCTTCGGCAATCAGACGCATTTTGGCCGGAATATCCTCTTTGATGTTCAGCTGTGCCAGGGTGATCGGCAGCCCTACGCTGTGGCAAAGCGCCGCGACGGTCTCAATTTCTTCTACCGGCGCGTTTTCCAGCACCAGCTGCGTCAGCGTACCAAATGCCACTTTTTCCCCATGATAGAAGTGATGCGCGTCAGGCACCGCCGTCATGCCGTTATGAATAGCGTGTGCAGCCGCCAGCCCGCCACTTTCAAAGCCGACGCCGCTGAGATAGGTGTTGGCTTCGATAATGCGTTCCAGCGCAGGCGTTACCACATGCTGTTCCGCCGCCAGCATCGCTTTTTCACCCTCTTCAACCAGCGTGTTGTAGCACAGCTCGGCGAGCGCTAATGCCGCCTGTGTACATTTACCCCCGGCCATGGTGGTCGCGCCGCTGCGCGAGCAGGCGCGTGCTTCAAACCAGGTCGCCAGCGCGTCGCCAATCCCGGCGGCCAGCAGACGTGCAGGCGCACCTGCTACCACTTGCGTATCCACAATGACCATATTCGGGTTGTGCGGCAGCATCAGGTAGCGATCGAACTCGCCGCTGTCGGTGTAAATAACGGAAAGGGCGCTGCACGGCGCGTCGGTGGAAGCGATAGTCGGCGCAATGGCGACCGGTACGTCCATAAAGTGAGCCAGCGCTTTCGCGGTATCAAGCGTTTTACCGCCACCAATCCCCAGTACTGCCAGGCAGTCGGCGCTGTCGGCCAACTTTTTCAGGCGATCGATTTCATTTTGCGAACATTCGCCGCCAAACGGCGCGATTTCGGCATGCAGTTCGGCTTTTTTAAAACTCTGGCGCAGGGTGTCTTCGGCAAAACCCAGCACAAACTTATCACCGACGATCAGCCAGCGGTTTGCCAGGGGTTTCAGATAGTCGCCGAGACGGGTCAGCACATCCGCGCCCTGGATATATTTCCCCGGCGATTGAATGATACGGTCCATAACAGTTCTCCCTTAGAGATTGAGGTTACCAAACGCGTTTTTCCAGTCCTGCTCGAACTTTTCTATGGCCGACTCTACCGCTGGGGTACCGAGCATTTGTTGCGCTACGTCTAAGGGGATCGTGATTGCCTCGCATCCGGCCAGCAGGCAGTCCAGCGCCTGACGCGGTGTTTTAAAGCTGGCAGCCAGCACTATGCTTTCCGGCGCATGCAGTTCCAGCAGGGACTGCAGCTCCTGTACCATGCGAATACCGTCGCCGCCCTGTGCGTCGACGCGGTTGACGTACGGCGCAACGTATTTCGCGCCTGCCAGCGCGGCCAGTAAACCCTGAGCGGCGCTGTAAACGGCGGTGCCCAGCGTGGTAATACCCTCTCTTTTCAGCTCTTTAATGGCGATAAGCCCCTGCGCGGTGACCGGAATTTTCACCACAATACCGGGGATGGCGTTACTCAGGCGTTTGGCCTCCGCCACCATGCCTTCGGCGTCGCGGCTCATGGTTTGAGCAAACAGCGTACCGTTCGGCCCGACGGCTTTTTGCAGCCGCGGCAGCACGTCCCAGATGGATTCACGGCTGGCGGCAATGATGCTTGGATTTGTGGTGACGCCCGCTATGGGAAAAATGCGCGCCAGGCGCTCAACTTCCGCCACGTTGGCGGTATCCAGGTACAGTTCCATTATTTTTCCTTAAGTCAGAAAGGTTGAATAAAGGATAAGGCCCGGCTGAGTGCGGCGGATACAGGTCAATTTTGCCAAATACTGGACAAATGTAATGTCCTTAGCGAAGTGCGATAGCGATCACAATGCTATTTTTTGGCGATAAGCTGGCTGTGATACTGGCGACGATATTCGGAAGGGGAACGCTCGGTGTGCTTGCGAAAGAGGCGACAAAAGTAGTTGCTGTCAGGAAATCCGCAGCGTGCGGCAATATCTTTAATTTTGAGATCGTAGCCTTTCAGCAGCTGGCGTGCATGTTCCAGCCGCGTTTGCGTCAGATACTCGTTGAACCCCACGTGGCCGATCTTCTGAAAGAGATGGGAAAGGTAGTTCGGCGAGATGTAGAACGCCTGTGCCACGGATTCGCGTGTTAACGAAGAGGCGTAATTTTCTTCGATATAGCTACGAACGGCTTCGAATAGCGCCCGGCTGCGGTTAGCGGTGTGGATGTCACTGCCAAGCAGATCCCGGCAGTGGCTGAGCAAGCTTAATACCACCAGCATGGCTGTGTCTTGCTCGTCTGGCTGCATCTGTAATTCGGTGAGCGCTTGCAGAAGAAAAGCACCCGTTCGCGGGCCACGCCGGGGAACCTGCAGCTGCTGCAAAAGCGCGTTGTCACGCTGTAAATCGAGAGTCAGCTGCTGCTTACCGAAATGTATGCTCAGGGCGTTAGGCGGTGGAAGCGTGATGTGTCCAAAGGATGAAAATATCGCCTCACAGGGGGGAGCAAGGGTAATGACGAGGCAGGGAGATGTTCGGGGATGCTGTTCAGCCAGCGCTGAGAAATGAATCTGGCCCAGCGGTAACGTACGGTTCACCAGGTCAGCCAAAATTCGGGTGATATCGGAATACATGAGAAGACTACCGAAACGTGCCGGGCGGCGCTAAAAACGCCTGCCCGGCATAAAGCATTACCCAGTGTTACGCATACCCGCCGCAACGCCCGCAATCGTCACCATCAGCGCCTGTTCAACGCGAGGATCCGGCTCTTTACCTTCCTCTTCCGCCAGGCGGGAACGGTGCAGCAGTTCAGCCTGTAAAACGTTCAGCGGGTCGGTGTAGATGTTACGCAGCTGGATTGACTCGGCGATCCACGGCAGGTCCGCCATCAGGTGCGAGTCGTTGGCGATGTCCAGCACCACTTTGATGTCGCCTTCCAGCAGCTCGCGCAGTTCTTTACCCAACGCCCACAGCTCTGGTTTCACCAGCCGCTGGTCGTAGTATTCCGCCAGCCACAGGTCGGCCTTCGAGAAGACCATCTCCAGCATGCCCAGACGGGTAGAGAAGAAGGGCCAGTCGCGGCACATGGTTTCCAGTTCGTTCTGTTTGCCGTCTTCCACCACTTTTTGCAGCGCGGCACCGGCACCCAGCCAGGCGGGTAGCATCAGGCGGTTCTGCGTCCAGGCGAAGATCCATGGAATGGCGCGCAGGGATTCAACGCCACCGGTCGGGCGACGCTTGGCCGGACGCGAGCCCAGCGGCAGTTTACCCAGCTCCTGCTCAGGCGTTGCTGAACGGAAGTAAGGCACGAAGTCTTTGTTTTCACGCACGTAGCCGCGGTACAGATCGCAGGAGATGTCTGACAGCTCGTCCATGATGCGGCACCAGGATTCTTTTGGCTCCGGCGGTGGCAGCAGGTTCGCTTCCAGGATCGCGCTGGTATAGAGCGACAGGCTGCTGATGGTCACTTCCGGCAGGCCATACTTGAAGCGGATCATCTCGCCCTGCTCGGTGACGCGCAGGCCGCCTTTCAGGCTTCCCGGCGGCTGCGACAGCAGCGCTGCGTGCGCCGGTGCGCCGCCACGGCCAATTGAACCACCGCGTCCGTGGAACAGGGTCAGCTCAATACCGGCTTTCTCGCAGGTTTTGATCAGTGCGTCCTGCGCCTGATACTGCGCCCAGGATGCCGCCATCACGCCCGCATCTTTAGCGGAGTCGGAATAGCCAATCATCACCATCTGTTTGCCCTGAATAAAGCCGCGGTACCAGTCGATATTCAACAGCTGGCTCATGACGTCGTTGGCATTGTTCAGGTCGTCGAGGGTCTCAAACAGCGGGGCGACCGGCAGAGCGTAGTCGATGCCCGCTTCTTTCAGCAGAAGATGAACGCCCAGCACGTCGGACGGGGTTTTCGCCATAGAGATCACGTAGGCGGCCACCGATCCTTTCGGCGCATCGACGATCGCTTTACAGGTGTTGAGCACCTCGCGGGTGTCGTTGCTTGGCTCCCAGTTGCGCGGCAGCAGAGGGCGCTTGGAGTTCAATTCGCGGATCAGGAACGCCTGCTTGTCGGCTTCTGACCAGCTTTCATAGTCGCCGATGCCGAGATAGCGGGTCAGCTCGCCCAGCGCTTCAGTATGGCGGGTACTTTCCTGACGGACGTCGATACGCACCAGCGGTACGCCGAAACACTTCACGCGGCGCAGGGTATCAAGCAGTTCGCCGTTGGCGATGATGCCCATGCCACAGGCCTGGAGTGATTTATAGCAGGCGTACAGCGGCTCCCAGAGCTGTTCGTTCTGGCTCAGCAGACCTTCCGGCTTCGGCAGGCGCTGGCCTTTAAGGCGCGCTTCCAGCCACGCCTGGGTGGCCATCAGCTGACCGCGCAGCTTTTTCATCAGGAAACGGTACGGCTCGCTGGCACCTTCTTCACCGGCCAGCGCGCGCAGTTCCGGCGTCGCTTCAACCATCGACAGCTCGGAGATCAGCACCTGAATATCTTTCAGGAACAGGTCGGTCGCTTTCCAGCGGCTCAGCAGCAGGACGTGACGGGTGATTTCCGCGGTCACGTTCGGGTTGCCGTCGCGGTCGCCGCCCATCCAGGAGGTGAAGCGCACCGGCACAAAGTCTACCGGCAGACGATAGCCCAGGTTTTCTTCCAGCTGTTCGTTCAGCTCGCGCAGGTAGTTTGGTACCCCTTCCCACAGGCTGTTTTCCACCACCGCAAAGCCCCATTTGGCTTCGTCGACCGGGCTTGGGCGATGCTTACGAATTTCATCGGTATGCCAGGACTGGGCAATCAGCTGGCGCAGACGGCGCATCAGCTGGTTGCGCTCGTAGTCGGCAATGTCTTTGTTATCCAGCTGCTTCAGGCAGCTGTTTACTTCCACCATCTTGTGGATCAGCGTACGACGGGTGATTTCGGTTGGGTGTGCGGTCAGCACCAGCTCCAGCGAAAGGGACTCCACCGCTTTTTTGATGGTGGCTTCGTTGAGGTCTGGCTGGTCTTTCAGTTTACGAAGGGTGCGGGCAATGACTTCCGGGTTGCTGGCCGCTTCGCCGTTTGGCGAAATGCTGTGGTATTGCTCAGCGGTGTTTGCCAGGTTCAGGAACTGGCTGAAGGCGCGGGCAACGGGCAGCAGCTCATCGTTAGAGAGGTTCTGCAAGGTGTTGAGCAGCTCCTGACGACTGGCCTCGTTACCGGCACGGGAAGATTTGGACAGCTTGCGGATGGTTTCAACGCGGTCGAGGATGTTCTCCCCCAGCGCGTCTTTGATGGTATCTCCAAGCACTTTGCCGAGCATGCTGACATTACTACGCAACGCGGAATATTGTTCGTTCATAAAAACCCAGTCACCCCATCATTTTTGTTTATGCCCAGGCGAAAATCTTCTGGACATTATTTTGTCATCTCCCTTTATAAAGCCACGTAAAACCCCCGTCGTCAATTGCTGCGAAAACGGTTCAGCAAACGAATAAATGCGGGCAATTTACGAAATTTAATTCGCATTGCGTCAGATAAGAGATGCTTATGGAAATGTGACGGTGATCATGCGATTTGTTGCCCTGACCCTAACCCTCTCCCACAGGGAGAGGGGACTTTTCGGTGCGGTTTTAATGCCAGCAGAAGTGATGCACAACCTGGGTAATCAGCTCGCGGGTGGGCTTGATGAAGCGGGTTTCTAGATATTCATCCGGCTGGTGGGCCTGGTTAATGGAGCCAGGGCCGAGGACCAGCGTCGGGCAAAGCGTTTGAATAAAAGGCGCTTCGGTGCAGTAGTTCACCACGTCGGTTTTCTCGCCGAGCAGTTTTTCCACCACCTGAACCAGCTGATGGTCTGGCGGGCATTCGTAGCCCGGGATTGGCGGATGCAGTTCGGAGACTGTCAGGCGTCCCGGCCAGCGCTCGCTCACAGGGGCCAGCGCTTCATTCAGCAGGCCATCCAGATCGCTCAGCGTCATGCCCGGCAGCGGACGGATATCCATATGCAGTTCGCAGCAGGCGCAGATGCGGTTGGACGCATCGCCGCCGTGCAGGCTACCGAGGTTCAGCGTCGGATACGGCACGGTGAATGCCTCGTAGTGATACCGCTCTTTCAAATCGTCGCGCAGGGTCATAATGCGGCCAATGGCGTCGTGCATCAGCTCAATGGCGTTCACGCCGCGCGCCGGATCGCTGGAGTGACCGGACTGGCCCAGCACGCGCACCGCGGTAGAAATATGGCCTTTGTGCGCACGAATCGGCTGCAGAGAGGTCGGTTCACCGATGATCGCGCAGTCCGGACGAATCGACGTGTTTTCAGAGAAATAACGTGCGCCCGCCATGCTGGTCTCTTCATCGGCGGTTGCCAGAATGTAGAGCGGTTTTTTCAGCTTCGTCACGTCCACGTCACGCAGCGCGTCGAGGATAAAGGCGAAGAAGCCTTTCATGTCGGCGGTACCCAGACCGTAGAGCTTGTTGTCATGCTCGGTCAGGGTGAACGGATCGCGCGTCCAGCGGCCGTCGTCAAACGGTACGGTGTCGGTATGGCCGGCCAGCAGCAGGCCGCCCGCACCGGTTCCGGTGCTGGCGAGCAGGTTAAATTTGTGGCGTGTTCCGGGGACGGGCTGAACCTCAACGTTAAACCCAAGATCGCTAAACCAACCCGCCAGCAGATTGATTAAAGACTCATTACTCTGATCCAGCGCTTCTTCGGTCGCACTGATGGACGGTGTGGCAATCAGGGCGCGGTAGATCTCGATAAATGGCGGTAAGTTCATTTTCATTGTTGACACACCTTAGGTCGTGATAGTATCAATATTCATGCAATAAATGTGAATAAAAATACATTAACGTTGAGCATAAAGGAACCCGATGTTGAATACGCTGATTGTAGGCGCTAGCGGTTATGCGGGCGCAGAGCTTGTAAGCTACGTAAATCGCCACCCTCATATGACCATAACCGCTTTGACCGTGTCAGCGCAAAGCAATGATGCAGGAAAGTTAATTTCCGATTTGCATCCGCAGCTTAAGGGCATTGTCGATCTGCCGCTGCAGCCGATGTCTGACATCAGCGAGTTTACCGACGGCGTCGACGTGGTGTTTTTAGCCACCGCGCACGAGGTCAGCCACGACCTTGCGCCGCAGTTCCTGGCGGCCGGCTGCGTGGTGTTTGACCTCTCCGGCGCGTTCCGCGTTAACGACGGCGCGTTCTACGAAAAATATTACGGCTTCACTCATCAGCATCCGGATCTGCTTGAAAAAGCGGTGTACGGCCTGGCGGAGTGGAGTGCGGATAAACTGAAAGAAGCGGACCTGATTGCCGTTCCGGGCTGCTACCCGACGGCGGCGCAGCTCTCCCTGAAGCCGCTGATCGACGCCGGTCTGCTGGATCTGAGCCAGTGGCCGGTGATCAACGCCACCAGCGGCGTGAGCGGTGCGGGGCGCAAGGCCGCTATCTCCAACAGCTTCTGCGAAGTGAGCCTTCAGCCGTATGGCGTGTTTAATCACCGCCATCATCCTGAAATTACCACCCATCTGGGCGCGGAGGTGATTTTTACCCCGCACCTGGGCAGCTTCCCGCGCGGGATCCTCGAAACCATCACCTGTCGCCTGAAGTCGGGCGTGACGAAAGACCAGGTGAGCGAGGCCTTCACGCAGGCGTATGCGGATAAGCCGCTGGTGCGTCTGTACGACAAAGGCGTGCCGGCGCTCAAAAACGTGGTTGGCCTGCCGTTCTGCGATATCGGCTTTGCCGTACAGGGCGAGCATCTGATTGTGGTCGCCGCAGAAGATAACTTACTCAAAGGCGCTGCCGCACAGGCAATGCAGTGTGCAAATATTCGTTTCGGCTTCCCTGAAACGCAGGCTCTTATTTAAGGTGTGATGATGAACCCATTAATTATCAAACTCGGTGGTGTACTGCTGGACAGCGAAGAAGCGCTGGAGCGCCTGTTTACCGCGCTGGTGAACTATCGCGAATCGCACCAGCGTCCGCTGGTGATTGTGCACGGCGGCGGCTGCGTGGTGGATGAGCTGATGAAAGGGCTGAATCTGCCGGTGAAAAAGAAAAATGGCCTGCGCGTCACGCCTGCTGACCAGATTGACATCATTACCGGCGCGCTGGCGGGCACGGCGAACAAAACGCTGCTGGCATGGGCGAAGAAACACCATATTGCGTCCGTTGGCCTCTACCTGGGCGACGGTGATAGCGTAAAAGTGACCCAGCTCGACGAAGAGCTCGGCCATGTTGGACTGGCGCAGCCAGGTTCGCCTAAGCTGATTAACACCCTGCTGGAAGGCGGTTTCCTGCCGGTGGTGAGCTCTATCGGCGTGACCGAAGAGGGCGAGCTGATGAACGTTAACGCAGACCAGGCGGCAACCGCGCTGGCGGCCACGCTGGGCGCGGACCTGATCCTGCTCTCCGACGTGAGCGGCATTCTCGACGGTAAAGGCCAGCGCATAGCGGAAATGACCGCCGCCAAAGCCGAGCAGCTGATCGCTCAGGGCATTATTACCGACGGCATGATCGTCAAAGTGAACGCCGCGCTGGATGCGGCGCGCACGCTGGGCCGCCCGGTGGATATCGCCTCCTGGCGTCACGCGGAGCAGCTCCCGGCGCTGTTTAACGGCACGCCGATTGGCACGCGTATTTTAGCGTAAGTTTTTAGTGAATGACCGTAGGCCGGGTAAGCGAAGCGCCACCCGGCGGAACTAACGAATAAAGGAACGATGTTATGGCACTTTGGGGTGGGCGTTTTACACAGGCAGCGGATCAGCGGTTCAAACAGTTCAACGACTCTTTGCGCTTCGACTACCGCCTGGCCGAACAGGATATTGTCGGCTCTGTGGCCTGGTCCAAAGCGCTGGTGACCGTTGGCGTACTGACCGCAGACGAACAGCAGCAGCTGGAAGAGGCGCTGAACAACCTGCTGGAAGAGGTGCGTCTGGATCCGCAGCAAATCCTGCAGAGCGATGCCGAAGATATTCACAGCTGGGTGGAAGGCAAGCTGATCGACAAAGTCGGCCAGTTGGGTAAAAAGCTGCACACCGGCCGTAGCCGTAACGACCAGGTCGCCACCGACCTGAAGCTGTGGTGTAAAGAGACCGTTGGCGAACTGCTGGCGGCCAACCGTCAGCTTCAAAGTGCGCTGGTAGAGACCGCGCAGAACAATCAGGACGCGGTGATGCCGGGTTATACCCACCTGCAGCGCGCGCAGCCGGTGACCTTTGCGCATTGGTGTCTGGCCTACGTTGAGATGCTGGCGCGTGACGAAAGCCGTCTGCAGGATACCCTGAAGCGTCTGGACGTCAGCCCGCTGGGCAGCGGCGCGCTGGCCGGTACGGCGTATGAAATCGACCGCGAGCAGCTGGCAGGATGGCTGGGCTTTGCTTCCGCCACCCGCAACAGCCTGGACAGCGTATCTGACCGTGACCATGTGCTGGAGCTGCTCTCCAATGCCTCTATCGGGATGGTGCATCTTTCGCGCTTTGCCGAAGACCTGATCTTCTTTAACTCCGGTGAAGCGGGCTTCGTTGAGCTGTCCGATCGCGTGACCTCAGGCTCGTCGCTGATGCCGCAGAAGAAAAACCCGGACGCGCTGGAGCTGATCCGCGGCAAGTGCGGTCGCGTGCAGGGCGCGCTGACCGGTATGATGATGACCCTGAAAGGGCTGCCGCTGGCGTACAACAAAGATATGCAGGAAGACAAGGAAGGGCTGTTCGACGCGCTCGACACCTGGCTGGACTGTCTGCACATGGGCGCGCTGGTGCTGGACGGCATTCAGGTGAAACGTCCGCGCTGCCAGGAAGCGGCGCAGCAGGGCTATGCCAACTCTACCGAACTGGCGGACTACCTTGTCGCGAAGGGCGTACCGTTCCGCGAGGCGCACCATATTGTGGGCGAAGCGGTAGTGGAAGCGATTCGTCAGGGTAAACCGCTGGAAGATCTGGCGCTTGCCGACCTGCAAAAATTCAGCGCGGCGATCGGGGAGGATGTGTACCCGATTCTGGCGCTGCAGTCCTGCCTGGATAAACGTGCGGCGAAAGGCGGCGTGTCGCCGAAGCAGGTGGCGCAGGCGATTGCGGATGCGAAAAACCGCCTGATTTGATGCCTGAAACGTCGGGTGGCGGCTTCGCCTTACCCGACCTGCAAAACCCCAGCCCAACCCTGAGTTGGGCTTTTTTACGCAAAAAAAAAGCGGACCACGGGGTCCGCAAAAGTTCACGTTGGCTTTAGTTGTTCGAGTTTTGAGAGAAACTCGCTGACGGTGCGGGGACGTCAAGGGTCAAACACGTGCCGCCTCGTCTATGTGGCGTATTATTCAACAGAATGCTTGATAGGGATAATCGTTCGTTGCTATGCTATCTATCGCCATGAACTATCGTGGCGACGGAGGATGAATAATGAATATTCGTGATCTTGAATACCTGGTAGCGTTAGCCGAGCATCGTCACTTTCGCCGCGCGGCAGATTCCTGCCATGTCAGCCAGCCCACGCTGAGCGGGCAGATCCGCAAGCTGGAAGACGAGCTGGGCGTGATGCTGCTGGAGCGCACCAGCCGTAAGGTTCTGTTCACACAGGCAGGTCTTCTGCTGGTGGATCAGGCGCGCACCGTGCTGCGCGAGGTCAAAGTGCTCAAGGAAATGGCAAGCCAGCAGGGAGAGGCCATGTCCGGCCCGCTGCATATTGGCCTGATCCCAACCGTTGGCCCGTACCTGTTACCGCACATCATTCCCATGCTGCACCAGACGTTCCCGAAACTCGAAATGTACCTGCACGAAGCGCAAACCCATCAGCTGCTGGCGCAGCTGGACAGCGGCAAGCTCGACTGCGCCATTCTGGCGCTGGTAAAAGAGAGCGAAGCGTTTATTGAAGTACCGCTGTTCGATGAGCCGATGATGCTGGCGATCTATGAAGATCACCCGTGGGCGAACCGCGATCGCGTGCCGATGGCCGATCTGGCCGGTGAAAAGCTGCTGATGCTGGAAGACGGTCACTGCCTGCGCGATCAGGCGATGGGCTTCTGCTTCGAAGCGGGCGCTGACGAAGATACCCACTTCCGCGCAACCAGTCTGGAAACGCTGCGTAATATGGTGGCGGCGGGAAGCGGTATTACGTTGCTGCCTGCGCTGGCCGTGCCACGCGAGCGTAAGCGTGATGGCGTGGTGTACCTGCCGTGCATTAAGCCGGAGCCGCGTCGCACCATTGGCCTGGTGTATCGCCCAGGGTCACCGCTGCGCAGCCGCTATGAGCAGCTGGCAGAGGCCATCCGCGGTGCGATGGATGGCCATTTCGACAGCGCATTAAAACAGGCGGTTTAAGCCGTTCAGCGCGGCTACCCGATAGGCTTCCGCCATGGTCGGGTAGTTAAAGGTGGTGTTAACGAAGTACTCAATGGTGTTACCACCACCTTTCTGCTCCATGATAGCCTGGCCGATATGAATGATTTCCGCCGCGCGTTCACCGAAGCAGTGAATCCCGAGGATCTCTTTCGTCTCGCGATGGAACAGAATTTTCAGCGTTCCCACGCTCATCCCCACGATTTGCGCCCGCGCCAGATGTTTAAACTGTGCACGACCCACCTCGTAAGGCACCTTCATTGACGTCAGCTGCTGCTCGGTTTTCCCGACAGAACTGATTTCCGGAATGGTGTAGATCCCCGTCGGAATATCCTCGATCAGATGCGCCGTTGCTTCACCCTTCACCAGCGCCTGAGCGGCAATGCGGCCCTGATCGTAAGCGGCGGAGGCCAGGCTCGGGTAGCCAATTACGTCGCCCACCGCGTATACGTGCGGCAGCGCGGTCTGATACATGCTGTTGACCTTCAGCTGACCGCGGCTGTCTGTTTCAAGCCCGATATTTTCCAGCCGCAGTGAATCGGTATTGCCGGTACGGCCGTTGGCGTACAGCAGGCAGTCGGCTTTCAGCTTCTTACCGGACTTCAGGTGCATGATCACACCATCATCGCAGCCTTCTATTTTCTCGTACTCTTCGTTGTGACGAATCACCACGCCGCTGTTCCAGAAGTGGTAGGAGAGGGAGTCTGACATTTCCTGATCGAGGAACGCCAGCAGGCGATCGCGGGTGTTAATCAGGTCAACTTTGACATCCATTCCGCGGAAGATCGACGCGTATTCGCAGCCGATGACCCCTGCGCCATAGATAATGACGTGGCGGGGTTCATGGTGCAGGCTCAGAATGGAGTCGCTGTCGTAGACGCGCGGGTGTGAGAAGTCGACGTCGGCCGGATGGTAAGGGCGTGAACCGCAGGCAATCACAAATTTTTCAGCGGTGATCGTCTCAATCGAACCGTCGTGGCATTCGAGTGCCAGGGTATGTTCATCCACAAAATGCGCGTTGCCCTGCAGGATTTCACAATGGTTACGCTCATAAAAGCCCTGACGCATGCGCGTCTGCTGGTTAATGACGGTATCCGCGTGATTCAGGATGTCGGCAAAGGAGGAACGAAGAAGTCGGGAGTGGTCGCTGTAAAGAGGGTTCTGGTTAAATTCGATAATGCGGCTAACGGCGTGGCGGAGGGCTTTCGAAGGGATGGTGCCCCAGTGGGTGCAACCGCCGCCGACATTATGGTAGCGCTCGATGACCGCTACTCTGGCTCCCTGTTTCACCAGACCCATAGCAGCACCTTCGCCGCCGGGGCCGGAACCAATAACTATTGCGTCGTAATCGTAGGAATGTGGCATGGCAAGGCTTACCTGTTCTTATACATAAAAGCAACAGAATCATAACATCATTGCCAGGGTAACCCAATTATCGTTGTGCTTTTTTCCGGCAGTGGAGCACAAACCGCACGTAAACAATCATTCACAAAGCTGAGCAAACAGATTAATTTTATTCTCTGGTATAGTGCCATCAGGCCTTTGGAAGGATTCAACTATCGTGATGGGCGTAAGAGCACAACAAAAAGAGAAAACCCGGCGTTCGCTGGTGGAAGCCGCATTCAGTCAACTGAGTGCTGAGCGGAGTTTTGCCAGTTTGAGCCTGCGCGAAGTCGCACGCGAGGCCGGGATTGCGCCAACGTCCTTCTATCGTCACTTCCGTGATGTGGATGAACTGGGCCTGACCATGGTCGACGAGAGCGGTTTGATGCTGCGCCAGCTGATGCGCCAGGCGCGTCAGCGTATCGCCAAAGGCGGCAGCGTGATCCGCACCTCCGTGTCGACGTTTATGGAATTTATCGGTAATAACCCCAACGCGTTTCGTCTGCTTCTGCGCGAACGTTCGGGCACATCGGCAGCGTTCCGTGCCGCCGTCGCGCGGGAAATTCAGCACTTCATCGCGGAACTTGCCGACTATCTTGAACTCGAAAACCATATGCCGCGTGCCTTTACTGAAGCACAGGCCGAGGCGATGGTGACGATTGTGTTCAGCGCGGGTGCCGAAGCGCTGGACGTCAGCATTGAACAACGCAAGCAGCTTGAAGAGCGACTGGTATTGCAGCTCAGGATGATCTCCAAAGGCGCGTACTACTGGTATCGCCGTGAACAAGAGAAACTGGCACATCAAACCGAAGAGTGAAGGTGAGTAATGAAACAGTCAGGTCAGGATAAAGGGACGCTGTTGCTGGCATTGATCGCTGGCTTATCCATTAATGGCACGTTTGCCGCTATTTTTAGCTCCATCGTGCCATTTTCGATTTTCCCGCTTATTACGCTGGTGCTGACGGTCTACTGCCTGCATCAGCGTTACCTGAACCGTACGATGCCGGTCGGGTTACCGGGGCTGGCCGCTGCCTGTTTTATTCTGGGCGTATTGCTGTATAGCACCGTGGTGCGCGCGGAGTATCCGGATATCGGCTCTAACTTCTTCCCTGCGGTACTGTCCGTGGCGCTGGTGTTCTGGATTGGCTCGCGCATGCGTAGCCGCAAGAGTCAACTGCCAGAGTAATGGGATCTGAGTAGGGCAGGTAAGCGAAGCGCCACCTGCCAAAAACGCCGGCTAGTTACTTCGCCGTGAGCAGTACACCGCACTCCATATGGTGTGTATACGGGAACTGATCGAACAGCGCCAGACGTTCAACCTTGTGCGTCTGGCTTAATGTTTCCAGATTCTTGCACAGCGTCTCCGGGTTACAGGAGATGTACAAAATACGCGGGTACGCCTGCACCATCTTCTCGGTTTCGCTGTCCAGGCCACTGCGCGGCGGGTCGACAAAAATCGTCTCACACTGGTAGCTCTTCAAATCGATCCCTTCCAGGCGGTTAAACTGGCGTACACCGTTCATGGCCTGGGTGAACTCTTCTGCCGCCATGCGAATGATCTGCACGTTATCGATATGGTTAGCGGCGATGTTGTACTGCGCGGCCGCTACCGACGGCTTGGCGATTTCCGTTGCCAGCACGCGTTCGAAGTTACGCGCCAGCGCCAGCGAGAAGTTGCCGTTACCGCAGTACAGCTCAAGCAGATCGCCCTTAGACCCTTCCGTCGCCTTCAGCGCCCACTCCAGCATCTGCACGTTCATCGCGGCATTCGGCTGGGTGAAGCTGTTTTCCACCTGACGGTAAACCATCTCTTTACCTGCCACCGGCAGACGCTCGTCGACGTAATCCTGATCCAGCATGATTTTGGTTTTGGTCGCGCGGCCAATCAGGTGTACGTTGATGTTCTGCGCACGCAGCGCATCGCGCAGGGCTTCGGCCTGCTCGCGCCATTCGTCGTTCAGCGCTTTGTGGTACAGCAGAGAGACAATCGCCTGATTGCTTTGCGTGGTCAGATAGTCAATCTGGAACAGCTTGTGGCGCAGCACCGGATTGTTGCGCACGCCTTCAATGATCAGCGTCATCAGCTGGTTGATAAGCTCGCTCGCTGCCGGGAAGCTGTCCACGCGAATGCGTGATTTGGTCTGTTGATCGAAAATGATGTGGTACAGGTCGTCGCCGTCATGCCAGATGCGGAACTCGGCGCGCATGCGGTAGTGGCTGACAGGGGAGCGGAACACCTCGGGAACGGGCGCATTGAAAGGCGTCATCATACTTTGCAGGCGGACAACTTTCTCGGCCAGCTGCGCGTCGTACTGTTCTGTCGGGAGGTGTTCTGGGGTCATGATGCGTCCTGAGTGATAAAGAATTACGCGGGGATTGTAGGGATTGTTCAGGGGATGTCCAGATTTAATGGCCAATAGCTGTCTGGACATCTATACGTGTCTAATTGTAGCATTCTGTTTCCGGTCTCCTGAGAGTGAAAAGGGAATCCAGTGAAAATCTGGAGCTGACGCGCAGCGGTAAAGACTGGCGGGATGAGAGCTGTAGACACTGTGAAAATGGGAAGTCTTCATCCGTATAACGCCACCTAGCCCGAAGACCTGCCGGGATCACGTCGCATTTGGTTTCATCATCGCGTGCTATAGATGAGGCCTGCGGCATCCTTCTTATATTGTGGATGCTTTAACAATGATTAAAAAAGTATCGCTGTTGACGGCGCTGTCCGTCACGGCATTTTCGGGCTGGGCGCAGGATAGCGCTGACTCGTTGGTGGTGACGGCAAATCGTTTTGAACAACCTGAAAAAACTATTCTGGCAGCAACGTCGGTGGTTACGCGTGCCGATATTGACCGCTGGCAATCAACCTCGGTGCTGGACGTTATGCGTCGCCTGCCCGGTGTGGACACGGCGCAAAATGGCGGGATGGGGCAACTCTCTTCTCTCTTTATCCGTGGCACCAACTCCAGCCACGTCCTGATTCTCGTTGACGGCATCCGCCTTAACCAGGCGGGCGTCACGGGGTCGTCCGATCTCAGCCAGTTCCCGATCTCCCTGGTGCAGCGTATCGAATATGTGCGTGGACCGCGTTCGGCGGTCTACGGCTCGGATGCGATTGGCGGTGTAGTCAACATTATTACCACCCGCACGAAGGACGGTACGACGCTGAATGCCGGCGTAGGGTCGCACGGTTACCAGAATTATGGCGGCAGTACCCAGCAAACGCTGGGCGACAGCACGCGCGTCACGCTGGCGGGGGATTACACCTATACCAAAGGTTTCGATGTGGTTGCGGACGGCAACAATGGTGGCCTTGCCCAGACCGATCGCGACGGATTTATGAATAAAACGCTCTACGGCGCACTGGATCACGCATTCTCAGACCAGTGGAGCGGATTTGTTCGCGGCTTTGGCTACAGCAACCGTACGGCCTATGACGGTTACTACAGCTCATTTACCCCTGACGTTCTGGTCGATACCCGCCAGCTCTATAGCCAGACCTGGGACGCAGGATTACGCTTCAACGAGGACATCTTCCATTCACAGCTGCTCACCAGCTATAGCCACAGCAAAGACTATAACTACGACCCTAATTTGGGCCGTTACGATTCGACGGCCACGCTGGATGAAATCAAACAGTACAACGTTCAGTGGCTCAACTCCGTTGATGTGGGGCACGGGAACATTGGTGCAGGCGTTGACTGGCAGAAGCAGAGCACCGAGCCGGGTACAAACTACGTGACCAACGGCTACAACCTGCGTAACACCGGCGTCTACCTGACCGGGCTGCAGCAGCTGGGCGATTTCACTCTGGAAGGGGCGGTTCGCAGCGATGACAACTCTCAGTTTGGTCGCCATGGCACCTGGCAAAGCAGTGCAGCGTGGGAGTTCGTGGACGGCTACCGCTTCATTGCTTCTTATGGTACGGCCTATAAGGCCCCGAATCTGGGTCAACTCTATGGCTTCTATGGCAATGACCATCTTGATCCAGAAGAGAGCAAGCAGTGGGAAGGGGCGTTTGAAGGCCTGACGGCAGGCGTGAGCTGGCGCGTGTCCGGCTATCGTAATGACGTTGATAATCTCATCGACTTCAATAATAACCTTCAGGAATATTACAACGTCGGCAAAGCACGCATTAAGGGTGTGGAAGCGACGGCGTCGTTTGATACAGGTCCGTTGACGCATACCGTTGGCTACGACTATGTGGATGCCCGCAATGCGGCGACCAACGAACTTCTGGACCGTCGTGCTAAGCAGCAGGTGAAATATCAGCTCGATACGCAGATCTATGATTTCGACTGGAGCCTGACGTATCACTATCTCGGCACGCGTTACGACACTGATTTTGGTTCTTATCCGTCAGAAAAAGTGAAAATGGGCGGTGTGAGCCTGTGGGATGTCGCAGTTTCATATCCGGTCACCTCACACCTCACAGTTCGTGGTAAAATAGCCAACCTGTTCGATAAAGATTACGAGACAGTTTATGGCTACCAAACTGCAGGACGGGAATATACCTTGTCTGGCAGCTACACCTTCTAATCCGCGCCCTACCGTGCTGGTGTTTGATTCCGGCGTCGGTGGGCTTTCGGTCTACGATGAGATTCGGCATCTCCTGCCGGATCTCCATTACATCTACGCCTTCGATAACGTCGCTTTTCCGTATGGGGAAAAGAGTGAGGACTTTATCGTTGAGCGCGTGGTTGAAATCGTCACCGCGGTACAAAAGCGCTATCCCCTTGCGCTGGCGGTCATTGCCTGTAATACGGCGAGCACCGTTTCTCTTCCCGCCCTGCGTGAAAAATTCCAGTTCCCGGTTGTGGGCGTTGTTCCTGCCATAAAGCCTGCCGCGCGCCTGACGGCGAACGGTATCGTGGGCTTGCTGGCTACGCGTGGCACGGTGAAGCGTCCTTATACCCGCGAGCTGATCGACCGTTTTGCTAACGAATGCCAGATTGCAATGCTTGGCTCCGCAGAGCTGGTGGAGATGGCGGAAGCGAAACTGCACGGCGAGACGGTATCGCTCGAAGAGCTGCGTCGTATTCTTCGTCCGTGGCTGCGGATGCCCGAACCACCGGATACGGTTGTGCTGGGCTGCACCCACTTCCCTCTCTTGCAGGAAGAGCTATTAGAAGTGCTTCCGGAGGGGACGCGGCTGGTGGATTCTGGTGCGGCGATCGCCCGTCGTACGGCCTGGCTGCTGGAGCATGAAGCGCCGGATGCGAAATCTACCGATGCAAATATCGCATTTTGCATGGCTATCACGAAAGAGACTGAGCAACTTTTACCCGTTTTACGCCGTTATGGCTTTGAAACGCTCGAAAAACTGGCGCTGTAGCACGGTTTTGAGCAAAAAAGAGACGGTTGAAAGTTTTTTTTAAAAGAGGGGTTGTCAACGTCTGAGAACTCCCTATAATGCGCCTCCACTGACACGGAACAACGGCTTACAGGCCGCCGGGTTAGCGGGGTTCAGAGATGAACGCCAACAGAGAAAAGTGAAAATAATCGCTTGACTCTGAATGAGGAAAACGTAATATACGGGACCTCGCAACGGTGAGCTGA